>DAOUZU010000078.1 GCA_030665535.1 Dehalococcoidia bacterium | reverse complement strand
TTCAACCACCCGGCCGATAGCTATGGCCTCAGGCAGGGCCTGACCTATCTTTTCGGCATAGTCAGCGGCGGCGATAACGGCCATGCCGATGCCCATATTGAAGATGCTGTACATCTCCCTCGGGGTAACGGCGCCCTTCTCCCGGATGAGGTTGAAAATGGACGGCACCGGCCAGGCATCGGCCTTAAGCCGGGCGGCTGTACCCGGCGGCAGGATACGCGGCAGGTTGTCTATCAGGCCGCCGCCGGTGATATGGGCCATACCCTTGATATAGGAAAGAAGGGGCTCAAGCTGTAAATGGTAGCTGCGGTGCGGCTCAAGCAGTTCATCCCCCAGGCTGCGGCCTAGCTCCGGGTAGTGTTTGCCCAGAGCTTGCCGGTTAGTACCGAATATCTTGCGCACTAGAGAGTAGCCATTGGTGTGTAGACCGCTGGAGGGTAGGCCTAGGATGACATCGCCGGTGGCTATAGTCTTACCCGTTATCATCCGGTCTTTCTCCACTACGCCGACAATGAAGCCGGCCAAGTCGTAGTCCTCGCCGGAATAAAGCCCTGGCATCTCAGCCGTCTCACCGCCGATAAGGGCGCAACCGGCCTGGCGACAAGCCTCGGCCAGCCCCCGGGCGATTTCGCCCACTTGCTCTGGGTTGAGTTTACCAGCAGCGATATAGTCCAGGAAGAATAGGGGCGCCGCGCCTCCGGTTAGGATGTCGTTGACACAGTGGTTAACTAGATCAATACCGATAGTGTCGTGCTTGCCCAAGGCAGCGGCGATTTTTAGCTTGGTGCCGACACCGTCAACGCTAGATACCAGCACTGGCTGACGGTATTTCCCAAGCTCAAAAAGGCCGCCGAAGAGGCCAGGGCCGGCCAGCACCTCTGGGCGCGTAGTCGCTGCGGCGTATCTGGCAATTATCTCTTTAATCCTGGCGGCGGCGTCAATATTGACGCCAGCGGCAGCATAGCTGTCCTTAATCTATCCGGCCTCCATTGTCAAACTGTAATGGAAAGTGGGTTATTAGTCCCGCCACCACTTTTTGCGGCTGCCAGCAGCCGCCAAGGGGGCAACGGCAATCCATAGAGTGATAGTCACCAGCATACTCTGCGTATAGCTGATGGTGACTATATCCAGTTCGGGGGCGATTACTCCCCACAAGAGCATGAGAAACCAGGAGCTTAAGAAAAAGCCAGGTATAGCCGCCGCCAATATGGTAGTGCAACCCATTATTCCAGTCCTCCTTGCCGCCAGCCGGTCAACCGGCCGCGGGAATTGGTAGGTTTTATGATAGCACCCTAATCAACTCGTCGGCAATCAACCCACTGGTTGGCGGGGCGGCAGCCGCCAGCGGGCTGGAGAATAGAATAATAGTATAATAGTATATTACAGTCTTGTTGAGCCGGGCCCATGGCGGCTAGGCAGGGCTACCGCCGGTGGCCTTGGCTTTGTGCTTCTTTGCCGCTTTCCGCGTCGGCAAACTCTCTAGGGCCAGCTTGTCCATCTCCAGCTGTACCGGTATCGGGTATTGGCCGGAAAAACAGGCCAGGCAGAATAAATCGCGAGGCAGGTTTACGGCTTCAACCAAGCCCTCCAGGCTGAGGTAGCCCAGCGAGTCGGCGTCGATATAGTCTCTGATCTCGGGGATGTTCTTCTGGGCGGCGATTAATTCCCAACGGGTGGCTACATCCACACCGAAGAAGCAGGGATAGCGCAGCGGTGGGGCGCAAACGCGCATATGCACCTCTTTGGCGCCGGCCTTTTTAATCAACTTGATTACCTGGGGGGTAGTGGTACCGCGGACGATGCTGTCGTCAACCAGGACCACTCGCTTATCCTTCAGTACTGGCACCAGAGGGTTGAACTTCATCTTGACACCCATGTCTCTCATTCGCTGTGCCGGTTCAATGAAGGTACGCCCGATGTAGCGGTTCTTAATAAGCCCCTCGGCCAGTGGTATGCCGGACCTGACAGCGTAACCAACGGCGGCGGCGGTAGCCGAATCAGGCACGCCAATAACCACGTCGGCATCTACGGGGTACTCTTCTGCTAGGCGAGCTCCCATAGCCCACCGCGCTTCGTAGACCAGGCGGTCGCTTATTATGCTATCGGGGCGGGCAAAATATATATACTCAAAAATACAGAGGCCCCTTTTATCGGTATCTTGGCGGTGGCTATCGAGGCCATCCTGGTTAATGGCTAGGATCTCGCCGGGTTCAATCTCACGGATAAGGTCGGCGCCGATGTGGTCTAGGGCGCAGCTTTCGGAGGCCATCACCCAGCCGCCGTTGGGAATGCTGCCCAGGCAGAAGGGGCGTACGCCGAGGGGATCGCGGACACCGAAGAGGGTGCCCCGGGTAAGGACGGTCATGGAATAAGCACCCTTCAGCCGCCGCATGGCGTACCTTATCTTATCCACCCAGTGCTTCTCTGGTGAGGACAGTATCAGGTTGGCGATTACCTCTGTGTCCGTGGATGATTTAAATAGATATCCCTGATCGACCAACTCTTCGTAGAGCGTCTCGGCATTGATGATATTGCCGTTGTGGGCCACAGCCAGAGCATTGTCCCCCTGGCCAACGACCACCGGCTGGGCATTGCAGGCCTGGCTGGAGCCACGGGTGGAGTAGCGGTTGTGCCCGATGGCAATTGTACCATCGAGCCTGCTAAGTGATTCCTCGTCAAATACCTGAGATACCAGCCCCATACGGGTGAAACTACGGATGCTATTGCCGTCGCTGCTGGCGATGCCGGCGCTCTCCTGGCCGCGGTGCTGGAGGGCAAACAGGGAAAAGAAGGTAAGCCGAGCTACATCTTCGTTGGGAGCATAGACGCCGAAAACGCCACAAGCCTCGCGCAAACCGCCCGCCTCTTTTTTTAATCTAGTTCAGCCGGAGATTGGCCATTACTATTATAACTGACTTGCCCTACGGCGGGCAAATCCGGCCACGCCTAAAGCGAGATTCCGAAAGCCTCAAAAATGCCCCTTAGCCCGAAGTAGCCGGCGTAGGCGATGGCAGTGGTCTTAATGGTCTTGCCGATCCAAGCGATGAGAAAGTACCTCCAGATGCCGAAGTGAAGGGCGCCGGCGGCCAGGGATACGGGATAGAAGAAGGGATTGATGATGGCCGAAATGAGAAAAAGGGTGAGCTTGCCCCGCTTGCGCATCAGGGTTATCAGCCGGCGGTAGATTCGTTGCAGGCGGCCCTCGCCGCCCATCCCCTTGGCCAGTGGCGTACCGCCGCCGTAGCCGGTCATGTAGATGGTCAGGGCGCCCAATGTCTCACTCAGGCCGGCCACCAGGCCGACGAAAAGGGGTCCCACTACCATCGGGCCGAACCAGGGAGCCAGCACGCCGCCCATGGCGAACTGGACGGCCAGCATCGGCACTGGAACAAGGACGGTGGCCCCGCCCACGGCGCTGATAATAATGAGGCCCAGGTAGCCGTAGCCGCTGAGTTGCTGAACGATATCCTTGTTCAACACGATGAATAGAGCCAGGGCAAGGGTTATGGTGACGCCCAGTATGGCGACCCAGAACTCCCACCTTCTCAGGGCGACCTTCACTTTAGGCCAGATGCCGCTGCTTACCACGCTCCTCCCTGTCTACTTCTTAACCGCGCCTGCGGTTATCTTGGCCTCTTTCCTGGCGGTAAAGGCAAGGCCTTCACCCTTAAGCGAGACGGTTACGGTATCTCCCTCGCCGAATTCACCGCGCAGCAGCTTGCTAGACAGGGGGTTCTCCAGGTGCTGTTCGATGGCCCGTCGCAGCGGCCGCGCCCCGTAGGTGGGGTCGTAGCCTACCTTGGCCAGCCAAGTTTTGGCCTTATCGGTGACTTCAATGGCCAGCTTGCGCTCACTCAGCCTTCGCTGGACATCATTGAGCATCAGATCTATGATGCTGCGGAGCTGCTCCTTGTTGAGCTCGTGGAAGACGATTATCTCGTCAATACGGTTGATGAACTCGGGGCGGAAGGTTCTTTTTACCTCGTTCATCACCTTTTCCTTCATAGCATCGTAGCGTTGTTTGCGGCTCTTGACCGCCTCCGTCTTGATGGCGAAGCCTAGGGCCGACTCCCGCTTGATAAGCTCAACACCGGTGTTCGAAGTCATTATGACCACCGTGTTCTTGAAGTCCACCGTCCGACCGTGACCGTCGGTCAGACGGCCGTCGTCAAGGAGCTGCAGCAGGCTGTTGAAGACATCTGGATGGGCCTTCTCAATCTCGTCCAGCAACAGCACCCGGTAGGGACGCCGCCGGACGGCCTCGGTCAGCTGTCCGCCCTCGTCATAGCCCACATAGCCCGGCGGGGCGCCAATTAAGCGCGATACGGTGTGCCTCTCCTGGTACTCGGACATATCCAGCCGCAGGATGGCGCCCTCGTCGCCGAAGAGGAACCAGGCCAGGCTGCGGGCCAGCTCCGTCTTGCCGACGCCGGTGGGCCCCAGGAACATAAAGCTGCCGATGGGCCGCCGCGGGTCCTTGAGACCGGCCCGCGAGCGCCTGATGGCCTCTGAGACGGCGTGTACCGCCTCCTCCTGGTTTATGAAACGGCTATGGATTTCCTCCTCCATTTTGACCAGCCGCTCTGTCTCTCCCTGGAGCATCTGGGACTCCGGGATGCCCGTCCAGCTGGCCACCAGCCGGGCGATTACCTTCTCGTCAACCACCTCGTCTATCTTTTCCTGCTTGAGCCACTGCTTTTTAGCCTGGCTGTATTCCTCCTCCAGGCGTATTAGCTCGGCCTTGAGCTTGGCCGCCTGCTCATAGTCCTGGCGCTGGTAGGCGGCATCTTCCTCGTCGGAGAGCTGCTGAAGCTTCCGGTCCAGTTCCTTCACCCCCGGCGGAGCGCTCTCGGATTCCAGGCGCACCTTGCTGGCCGCCTCGTCGATAAGGTCGATGGCCTTATCGGGCAGGTGCCGGTCGGCGATGTAGCGCTGACTTAAAAGGGCGGCCTGCTCCAGGGCCTCGTCGCTTATCTCAATATGGTGGTGCTCCTCGTAGCGGGGGCGAAGCCCCTTGAGTATCTCGATGGTAGCCTCGATGCTGGGCTCCTCCAGGAATACCGGCTGGAAGCGCCTCTCCAGAGCGGAGTCCTTTTCGATGTATTTGCGGTACTCGTCCGTGGTGGTGGCGCCGATAGTCTGCAGCTCACCGGCGGCCAGGGCCGGCTTGAGC
>DAOUZU010000136.1 GCA_030665535.1 Dehalococcoidia bacterium | reverse complement strand
CTACCGTAACGCCGGAGACGGTGGCCAGCTTGGCCGCCTCCACCTTGGTGGCCATGCCGCCGGTGCCCTGGTGGCTGGGCGTGTCCGCCGCCAGGCGCTCAACCTCAGCGTCTATCTTCGCCACCTCGGCGATGAGGCGGGCATCGGCATGATGTTGCGGGTTGGTGGTATGGAGGCCGGCGGTATTGGTGAGCAGCAGCAGCAGGTCGGCGTCCACCAGGTTGGCCACCATAGCCGACAGGTTGTCGTTATCGCCGAAGCGGGCCTCGCCAAGCTCGTCAACGGCCACCACATCGTTCTCGTTGACGATGACTATCACCTTAAGGTCGAGCAGGGCCAGCAGGGTGTTGCGGGCGTTCAGGTAACCGGAGCGGTCGGCCAGATCGGTCCTGGTGAGTAGGGCCTGGGCGATGGTGACGTCGTGGCGGCTGAAAAGGGTCTGGTAGTCATGCATAAGCCGGCTCTGCCCCACCGAGGCCAGCACCTGCTTGTGGCCCACGCCGCGGGGGCTGACGGCCTTGCCCAGCACGGCGGCGCCGGCGGCTACCGCCCCCGAAGAAACGACGACCACCTCCGTCCCCTGGCCGTGCAGCCGGGCCACCTGGGCCACCAGACGGGCCATAACGGCTTCGTTCAGGTTGGGGCCGTCGTCGGTAAGCAGGTTGGTGCCGAGTTTGACGACGATTCGCTTGTAGGGCTTATTTGATGTAGTCATGGCTGATAAAAGTTTGGCTTCATTATAACAAGGCGACTGCTGTTGGACAAGAAATCCGGCTGTGCTAGTATTGGTAACAGGGTTAGTCCCGGCGGGGCTAGCCCTAAAGGTGTTTGGAGAGATAGATGTCATCCAACCTGAGCGGGCTGCTGAGTCTTATTGAGGAGATGCCGGCCTACCGTCGCCTGCTTGCTGAGCTTGAGGCGGAAACGGGGAGCAGTCGGGCGGCTGTCCTTGAGGCGGCCCGGCCCTATGTCACCGCCGCCGCCTACCGCAAGCTCAACCTGCCGCTGCTGGTGATTACGGCGCAGCCGGAGAGGGCCAGGGAGCTGGTCGAGCAACTAGGAATCTGGCTGGGGCGGGAGGTGGGCCTGCTGCCGGAGCCGGAGCTACTGCCCTACCAGCGGGTAGCCACGGACAGCTCAACCGAGATGGACAGGATAGAAGCCCTGGCCACCTTGGCGCGTAAGAAACCGTTAGACGAACCCCCACTGCTGGTGGCTTCGGCGGCGGCATTCACACAGAAGGTGGCCTCATATGATGAGTTCGTCTCCGCCTGGCACACGGTCAGCCTGGGTATGGAGGTGGCGCCGGAGAAACTGATGGCAGGCTGGCAGGCCATCGGCTACAGGGTGGAAAGCCTGGTGGAGGTGCCCGGTGCTATCAGCCGCCGCGGCGGCATAGTGGATATAGACCCGGCCAACGCCGCACGGCCGGTGCGGCTGGAGGTCTTCGGCAACACTAGAGACAACCTCCGCTTCTTGGACCCGCAGAGCCAGCGCTCCTTCGTGCCGGTGTCCTCGTTGGAGATAGGTCCGGCGG
>DAOUZU010000135.1 GCA_030665535.1 Dehalococcoidia bacterium | reverse complement strand
AAGGCAGCCGTTGATCCAGCTTTATGGAGAATGAAGACAATCGTCCACCTCCCTGCCGGCTAACAGGAATGGGGCTGTGAGTGACAATCTTTTCTCGCAGCAGATAGCGGTATAGTGAACGGATAGACGACTGCTTGCGGGCGATGCTGGCTTTCACGAAGCCCCGTTTTAAAAGATGCGCTAGATAGCGGCGCAGCATGTCCCGGTCGACATCATCCAGAGATACGGCACCTTCAGATGAAAGGTAATCGGTGAAATCCTTGAGGTCATGCTTGTAATTACGCACGGTATAAGGCGAGGCGTTGCGCTCCACCACGAGGTAGTTTATGTACCTGTCATAGATATCCCGCATCGGCTACCCCCGCCTGAGCTGGCCCTTGTAGTCGCACTGGCGGCACCTCTCCCATTTTAGCCGATACACAGAGAGCAGTCCACCACAGCTGGGGCAGGGCAGGGGCAGGGGTTTTGTATTGGTGATGAAGCGGCACTTGGGGTAGTTGAAGCAGCCGTAGAAGAGCCGCCCCTTGCTCCTTCTCTCCACTATCTCACCGCCGTCCTCGGGACACTTGACGCCCAGCTTAATCTGGAAGGACTTCTTGTACTTGCAATCCGGGTAGCCGGAGCAGGCGATAAACTTGCCGAAGCGGCCGATCTTGACCTCTAATGGCTTACCGCAATCAGGGCAGGTCTCATCCAGGATTACGGGGGCCAGCTTAACCTTCTCCGCCGTTGTTGACGCCTTCTCTAAATCTTTCTCAAAGGGAGTGTAGAAGTCCCGCACGACAGCCACCCAGTCCATATGCTCACTGGCTACCTTGTCCAGCTTTTCTTCCATAGCGGCGCTGAAATCAACATTTACGATATCGCCGAAGTGCTTTACCAGCAGGTCGTTAACGGCCATACCCAGCTCGGTAGGTTTGAAGCCGCCGTCAGCCTTGTCCACATACTGCCGGTCCTGGATGGTGGACAGGATGGGGGCGTAGGTGCTGGGGCGGCCGATGCCCCATTGCTCCAGGGTTTTTATCAGCGTCGCCTCGGTGTAACGGGACGGTGGCTTGGTAAAACGCTGCTCTGGAATGAGGCTTATCATTTCTATCTTATCGCCCTTGTCCAGCGGCGGCAGTGGCGGGCCTTTTTTCTCCTCCTCTTCGTCTCTACCTTCCTTGTAGAGGGTAATAAAGCCGGGGAAGGTATTCACAAGCGAGGAGGCACGGAAGAGGTATTTTGTTTTGGAGGGCGCGTGCCGGGCTTCAATATCCACCGCCGTGCTGTCAAAGAGGGCAACTGCCATCTGGCTGGCCACCATTCGCTTCCAAATAAGCTGGTATAGCTTGAACTGGTTGGCGTTGAGGTTGGTCTTTATGAGCGATGGCTGCCGAAATATCCGGGTGGGGCGGATGGCCTCGTGGGCTTCCTGGGCGCCCTTTACCCGGCCGAAAAAAGTACGGGCGTGCGGCGGCAGGTACTCTTTGCCGTACTTTTCACTTATGAACTCCCTGGTCTCGGTCAGGGCCGGGCGTGCCACGTGGGTGGAGTCGGTGCGCATATAGGTAATAAGGCCGACATTGCCTTCATTGGCCACGGGCAGGCC
>DAOUZU010000008.1 GCA_030665535.1 Dehalococcoidia bacterium | reverse complement strand
TCAACGTATTAATAGCAGAACAAAACGGAACTACCAAATTGTACACATAAGTGGACATTACCCCCTATGTTTGTTCAATGGTGAGCATTTTGATCAACTGATGTAACGGATAATCATCTAGAATTCTAAATACTTGAGGGCCCTTCCTATTCCCAACTAACTCTTGAAACTCCTACTAGTTACTCCAAAACGAATTAGATCATTGATTTCGCGGTGGGATCTAGAAATCTATTGCACTATAACCTCTATGACCCTCATGTGATTCCAATATATCGTCACCTTGAGAATATGACCACAATATATTAACGCTTCCTGGTTTAACGATATAGTCATTTGGATCGCCCGTATTCAGTGCTCTTTTAAATTCTATGACAGTGTAACCGTCGGTCTCGGAACCATCATACTCAATAATATTGTTGCTTCCGCCCAAAGATTCATCAAAGCGATGCGGGCCCTCAGCTTTTTCCGAAAACAAGTCGAAAACAAACACCTCCCCGTTTGCTACATAGCCTAAAATAAAATCGACATCTTTCTTTATATCACCGGGTTCCGGTTGAAACCCAACAGCTACCCAGCCATCGGTTTTTACTTTCATGGCTATGTAAAAGAAAGACTCATCGTTTCCCCAGTAGATTTTGTAGTTGCCAAATAAACCCCCAAACGATTTGGACTTGGTGTACTCTCCTTCGCCAACTAGGCCATCAATCGTGGGTTCAATAAATTCAACGACACCACCGTCATCGGACTTACAGGATAGATTTAGGCACAAAGCCGATATTAAGAAAAAGGTTACAATACTTGCTCTCAAGATTATTCCATCGATCCTGACTTGTTTTAACATACTCGCCAGCTTGTGGGCTGTAAAGAGGAGGAATGAATCGTCATCCCTATCTCTCCTCCCTCTTTGATCTATTTCACATACTTAGCTTACATTCACTCAATAAGACAGTCAAATAGGAATTGATACCTAGTTCAGATACGTCGAATGTAATTGGGCTCTTTTCGATAAACACACATAAAAGATTGATAATCGAGGTAGCTCACATGTCCGTGCCCACGTTCCCTCGCTATCCAACTCCTATTCTAAAAATATCGCGGTTTGGAGCAAAGATTGAGAGGCTGATATTCTCTATTTATCTGCTGATGCTATAATCAGAATATTGAAAAAATAAAGGGTAGAGGAGGTTAGTATGCCAACTATTGTTCATTTTGATATAGCCGCCGATGATATGGAAAGAGCAAAAAAGTTTTATCAAGGATTGTTTGGATAGAAAATCGAAAGGCCGCCTAGCCCTATGGAATATTACCTAATTGAAACCACCGATGAAAATGGCGTAAAAGGTGTTGGTGGTACACCCGCCGCTGTAACGGCCATTCTAGCTTATCAGCCGAATGGTGTAAAGGATGATACTTTCGTGGGCGGGCATCCGTAACTGTCTAAGAATAGAAGGAAAGCCCCGGCATGGGGGTGGCTGCCGGCTATTTACCCGGTCGGGCGGAGCCAGTACTTCTTCAGCACCGCCCTGGCCTCGGCGGCGCCCTTCCAGCCCTCCACGTGGCTCTCCTTGGCTTCGAGCGTCTTATAGATATTGAAGAAGTTCTCTATCTCCACCAGCCAGTGCTGCTGCAGGTGGCTGATGTCGTCTATGCCGTCAAAGCGGGGGTCGGCGACGGGCACGCCCAACAGCTTTTCGTCAATGCCCTTCTCATCCCGCATCAGCAGCACGCCGATAGGCCTGATTTCAATATGGCAGCCGGGGAAAGTAGGCTCCTGAACGATGACTAGCACGTCCAGGGGGTCGCCGTCGGCGGCCATAGTGCCGGGTATGAAGCCGTAGTCCGCCGGGTAGTGGACGGAGGAATAGAGCACGCGGTCCAGCCGTATGGCGCCGTTGGAATGGTCTATCTCGTACTTGTTACGGCTGCCGCTGGGTATCTCAACGACGATGTCAATAGTGGCGAACTCACCCTTTGTCACTCTGTACCTCCATGTGGCCGGCCCCGGCCCATTATCCCCGCTGCCCGGCGGTGTGTCAAGAAAGGGGGGTGAGGTTGATTAATACAGCAGACAGGGCCTCTGTTTGTGCGGTATTATTAAGTGATGGAAGACGGCCTGTCCCCGCAAAAGATAACCAGCGGTCTGAACAACCGTATCATCGGCAGGCGTGTGCTTTGCTACCCCAGCCTGCCCTCCACAATGGAAACAGCCAGAAAAGAAGCCGCCCGGGGGGCGCCGGAGGGCACCGTGATAATTGCCGACGAGCAGACCGTCGGCCATGGCCGCCTGGGGCGCACCTGGCTCTCACCAGAGGGCAGTGTCTCGCTATCCGTAGTGCTCTACCCGGACATAGCCGGCCTGCCCTACCTCATAATGATAGCCTCGCTGGCGGTGGCCCGCAGCATAGAGGCGTTAACCGGCCTGGAGGCCCTACTCAAGTGGCCCAACGACGTCCTGGTAAACGGGCGCAAGGTGGCCGGCATACTTATTGAGAGCAGTATGGGGGGTAAGGCCGTTGACTACGCCGTTATGGGTATAGGCATCAACATTAAAGTGGATATATCCGCCTTTCCTGAGATTGCGGCCACGGCCACCAGCCTCTCCGGCGAACTCCACTCAAGCGTTTCCCGCCTGGGGGTGGTACGGCGGCTGCTGGTTGAGCTGGACGGCTTCTACAAAGCCCCCCGGCAGGCCATCTATGGGGAGTGGCGCTCCCGGCTGACAACACTGGGCCGGCAGGTGTGCGTCGTCAGCGGCGGTGACGCCCAGTACGGCCGGGCCGAAAGCGTAACCGCAGATGGCAGCCTGATGCTCCGCGCGGACGATGGCAGCCTCACCAAGGTTCTGGCCGGTGATATCAGCCTGCGTGATGCGGCTGATGACAACGCCACCCGGTAGCCGCGGGGAGGGGCCGTTTTGCCCCTCCCCTTGTAGCCGTCGGTTGTCCTGTTTGGCCTACTTGGAGTCACCCTCAGACTTTTTCAAGAACATACTGATGAGGTCTATGGGCAGGGGGAAGATGAGGGTGCTGTTGCGCTCGGTGGCTATCTCGGTAAGGGTCTGCAGGTAGCGCAGCTGTAGAGTGATAGGCTCCCTTGCCATAACACTGCCCGCCTGGGCCAGCTTCTCCGAGGCCTGGAGCTCGCCCTCGGCGTGGATAATCTTGGCCCGCCGTGTCCTCTCCGCCTCCGCCTGGGCGGCCATGGAGCGCTTCATGGTGTCGGCCAGCTCAACCTCCTTGATTTCCACCACGCTGACCTTGACCCCCCAGGGGTCGGTATGCTGGTCAATTATCTGCTGCAGCCTCTGGTTGAGCTTTTCCCGCTGCGTTAGCAGCTCGTCAAGCTCACCCTGGCCGAGCACGTTGCGCAGCGTCGTCTGTGATATCTGGGAGGTGGCCCGGATGTGGTCCAGCACCTTGACCACCGCCGCCTCGGCGTCAACCACCCGGAAATAGACCACGGCGTTGACGCGCACGGTCACATTATCCCTGGTGATTACCTCCTGCTGGGGGACATCCATGGTGACCACGCGCAGATCTACCTTCACCATACGGTCGACGAAGGGGATGATCAGAAACAGGCCTGGCCCCTTGGCGCCGATGAGCCTGCCCAGGCGGAAGATGACGCCCCGCTCGTATTCGGTGACGATTTTAACGGACATTGAAATGATGATGAGCACGATGATGGCGACGACGATAAATGGAATAAGATTAGTCAGTGTCTCCTCGGACATATCTACCTCCTTATTTTTTCCTGGTTACATAGAGCTTCAGGCCCTCGGCCCTGGCGATGACGACCTCCTCGCCGGGTGCGGCGCGGCCCTCGTCAAGCTCCGCCTGCCATATTTCACCCTCGTGGAAGACGGTGCCCTCCGGTTCGAGGGATGTCCTGACAGTGGCCGTCTTGCCGATAAGCTCCTCGCGGCCGGTGGTCGCCTGGCGGCGGTGGGCGGCAATCACCCGGTTGATGACGAAGGCGAAGAAGGCGGCGATGATAACGGCAACGGTAATTACTAGCCAGATATTCACTTCAAACAGTGGTCCTCCTCCCTGAAATAGAATAATGGAACCGAATATTAAAGACCCCAGGCCGCCGGCGGTAAGCAAGCCGAAGGTAGGCGTGAAGACCTCGGCCACAAAAAGGGCGAAGGCCAGCACTATGAATAGTATACCAGTCAGGTCTACCGGCAGCACGCCCAACGAATAGAATGCCAGCAGGCCGGATATGGCGCCGACGGTACCGGGGAAGATAAGGCCGGGGTTCAATATCTCAATCGTCAGCCCCAGGGTAGCAAGGCTGAGCAGCAGGAAGGCTATGTTGGGGTCGCTGATGGCCAGCAGGAAGCCCTCTAAGGTGGTCATGTTGATTTCCCTGATGTCCGCCGTACTTGTCCTTATAGTGTAGGTGCTGCCGTCAATCTTGGTTACCTGCAGGCCGTCAAGCTGGGTGATGAGGTCGGGCAGGCTGGTGGCGATAAGATCTATCACGCCAAGCTCAAGGGCCTCGCTGGCGGCTATGGAAGCACCGTGCCGGACGGCCTCCTCGGCCCAGTCCACGTTGCGCCCGTGAGCCTCGGCGATGGCCCGGGCATAGGCGATGGCGTCGTTCAGAATCTTGGCCTTAAGCTCGTCGGAGAGCTCCTGCTCGCCGCCCTCGCTCAGGGATACGGGGGTGGCGGCTCCGATGGCCGTGTCCGGGGCCATGGCGGCCACATCTGCGGCGCTGGTGATGAAGTAACCGGCAGAGGCCGCCCGCGCCCCGGGGGTAACGTAGACCACCACCGGCAGCGCGGTCCCGTCAAAAAGCTGCACTATATCCCGCATGGTGGTGTCAAGCCCGCCGGGGGTGTCCAATTGGACGATGACGGCGGTGGCATTGTTGGCTTCGGCCTCGTCTATACCGCGCTCTATGTAGTCGGCCAGCACCGGGGTGATGGTGCCGTTAACGGTGAGGACGGCCACCTCGTGGCTGTCCGCCCGGCCGGGATTCGGGGCCAGGGCGGCTAACACCAGTGCCAGCAGCACCAGGAGGCGCAATATTCTTAACATAACAATCTCTGCGGGCGGTTGAAGTAGGGACAGTATATGCCTATTGCCTGCCTGTTGCAATCAGCGTCTCAGGTTGATTAGCCTTAGCCGTGTAGTGTAGAATTCACGGGCAGATTGAGCGAGGAGGACTATGAGCCTGGAAAAATGCAAGGGCTGCCGTGACCTCTCCCCCGGGGAGATGGCCCGCTTCCGCGCTATTGAGGACGCCTTCAGAGAGACGACCGCGAAATGGGGCTACCAGGAGGTGAGGACGCCCACCCTGGAATACCTGAACCTGTTTACCGCTGCCGGCACGCTGACGCCGGGTATGCTGAACCGCGTCTACTCCTTCCTGGACTGGGACGGCTGGAGCGGCCAAAGGGTGGTGCTCCGGCCGGACGGGACGATTCCCATAGCCCGTATGTACATTGACAGCCCCCCCAAGGAAGTGGCGGCCCGGTACTCCTACGTGGTCAACACCTTTATCTTTGAGGAGACTGGCGTCAAGGCGCGGGAACGGTGGCAGTGCGCCGCCGAACTCATCGGCGCAAATACGGCGGCGGCCAACGTGGAGCTTATCACCCTGTCGCTGGAAGTGCTCTCTGGCCTGGGGCTTAACGGGGTGGAGGTCAGGCTTTCCCACGCCGGCATCATCCAGGCGCTATTGGCCGGCCTGGAACTGAGCCACGGTGAGCAGGATCGCATATTTGACCAGCTCCTGGACGGTGACCCCGATGTGCTCGAAAAGCTCAAGCCGGACAAACCGGAGCTGGTGAAGACGCTGGCCCTGGTGCTGGATATGAAGGGTAAATCAAGCGGTTTTCTGAAGAACATCGGGGCTATGGTGGGCGACGCCGCCCGGCTGGATAAGCCCCTGGCGGACTTCATAGCCACTATTGAGCTGCTGGATGAGCTCGGCGTGAACTACCAGATAAACCTGGCCTCAGGGCGGGGCTTTGAGTACTACACCGGTATGATATATCACCTCTTCAGCGGTGAAACGAATGTCGGCGGCGGCGGCCGTTATGATGCCCTTGTCCCGCAGATGGGCGGCCGGGAAACGCCGGCAGCCGGCTTTGCCCTCTATATGGGGCGCCTGATGGAGCTGATAGATACAGATAAGCCGGCAGACGCCGGGATACTGATTCGTCACAAGCCGGGGGCAGCCGGAGCCGCCTTTGTCATCGCCGGGCAGCTTCGTGAGAGCGGCTTCACCGCCTGCTTCGGCGCCGCTGGCGGCGGCTACGCCTGGACGCTGGACATCGCTGCCGACAAGGCCGGTTTTGTCCTGACCAACGTGGCCGGTGGGAAGAAAACAACCTGCCGCACGCCGACGGAGGTGCTGGTGCAACTGGGGGGGAACATTGTCGCTGAAGATAGCCCTACCTAAGGGCCGCCTGATGGCCCAGACGGCGGCCATGCTGGAAGCGGCGGGTTGGGGGATTGACGGCTATCACGTGAATGCCTGTATCTATCGCCTCAAGTCAACCAGGTTCCCAGCCTTAGCGGCCAAGATATTTCACGAAAAGGACATACCCGTCCAGGTGGCGGCGGGCAACTACGACCTGGGCGTCTGTGGGCTGGACTGGATAGAGGAACTTCTGGCCAAGTACCGCTCCAGCGCCCTGGTGAAGCTCAAGAACCTGGACTACGGCCAAGGGGCCCTGTTTACGGCCGTATCCGCCACTGGCGGTGCGGCAAACCTGGCCGAGCTTGCCGCCGGCAGGAATGGCGTTCGTATCGCCAGTGAGTACCCCAACCTGGCCGAATCCCTGGCCGCACGGCTCAGGCTGAGGTGTTTCAGCATCTTCCCCCTGTGGGGAGCGGCTGAGGCCTATCCGCCAGACAGCGCCGAGCTGGTGGTGTTGCCGCGCCGCACCCAGGAGGAGTTGCTGGAGCGGGGACTGAGGCCGATAAGCCGGCTGCTGGATTTCAAGGCATATCTTATCGCCAACAGTGATAGCATTAAGGATAAAGATTTGGCGGAGGTGGTGGCCTCTATAGGCGGCAGCCTGCCGCCGGCAGATGAGCCGCCGGCGGCTGTCGAAGATAGGGGAGGGGTGGCCCGCATTGTGCCCGGTATGCCGGCGGAAGATTTGAAGCTGGCCCTGCCCGATGGCCACCAGCAGCGGCATGTGCGCGGTATACTGGACAAGGCCGGTATTAAAATCAGCGATTACCCGTCGGCGGAGGGCAACCGCCGGCCTGAGATTGGCATGGAGGGGGTAGCGGTTAAGGTAATCCGACCGCAGGATATGCCGTTACAGGTGGCCAACGGCAATTTTGACCTGGCCATAACCGGTCGGGACTGGCTGGCCGAGCACCACCACCAGTTCCCCCAAAGCCCGGTCACGCAGCTTTTAGACCTGAAGTACGGCTGGGTGAGGGTGGTGGCCGTGGTCAGCCAGGATGTAGCCGCTGACAGCGCCGAGGGTCTGGCCGATCTTTACCGGGGGAAGTGCATTAGGGTGGCTTCGGAGTATATCAACATCGCCGACCACTACGCCCGCGTCAACCACCTGGGCGACTACCGGGTGATTCCCACCTGGGGGGCTACCGAGGCCTTCCTGCCGGAGGATGCCGACCTATTAATAGAAAACACGGAGACCGGCGGCACCATCGCCCGGCACAACCTGAAGATTATTGACAAGCTGTTCGAGTCGACAGCCTGCCTGGTGGCCAACACGGCCAGCATCGCCAAAGCGGCCAGGAACAGTCGTATTAAAAAGATAACCGCTTTACTGAAGAAGGCTGTGGAGGCCTGAATTGAAGATAGTAGAAGGTTTTGAGTCTGCCGGTAAGCTGCTCTCACGGCAGATTCTGTACGCTCTTAATATCACGCCGCAGCTACGACAGTCGGTGGCTGACCGCTACGAGATAGACGACCTTGAAGGGACGGTGGCCGAGATGATCTACAACGTGGCCAGCCGGGGCGATGAAGCCGTGCGTGAGTATACCCTCAAGTTTGATATTACCCTCGAAGAGGCTGCCCCGCTGGAGGTGGCCGCAGGGCAGTTGGAAAACGCCTGCGGGGAGATAGATCCGGGGCTGCTGGCGGCACTTAAACTGGCCGCCGGGCGGATAGAGGATTTCCACATAAAGCAGAAAGACGCTATCTGGGAAGGCGTGGCCAAAATGGGCGGACGTCAGCTGGTAAGGACGCTGCAGAGGGTTGGCATATATGCCCCTGGCGGCACCGCCTTCTACCCGTCCACGGTGTTGATGACGGCCATACCGGCCCGGGTGGCAGGGGTGGAAGAGGTCATTATAGCCACGCCGCTGGGGCCGGGGGGGGTGGTGCCGGCGCCGACGCTGGCCGCCGCCGCTATCGCCGGCGTGGACAGGGTCTTCGCTATCGGCGGCGCCGAGGCGGTGGCCGCCCTGGCCTACGGTACGGAGAGCGTGCCCCGGGTGGATAAGATATGCGGCCCCGGCAATATATTCGTTACCGTGGCCAAGAAGATGGTCTACGGCGTGGTGGACATAGACGGTCTCAAAGGGCCCAGCGAGGTGATATTAATCGCCGACGAGACAGCCAACGCTAGCTACTGCGCCAGTGAGCTTGTGGCCCAGGCGGAGCACGACGTACTGGCGGCGCCGATTATGATAACGAACTCGGCGGCGCTGGCGGCAAGGGTTGCTGCCGAGGTTGAGCGGCTGGCCAAAGACCTGCCGCGCCAGGCCGTCATCCAGATGTCGCTGGCCGATAACGGTTTCATAGCCGTGGTAGCCAGCCTGGATGAGGCCGTTGACCTGGCCAACAGCTACGCCCCAGAGCACCTCTGCCTGTTGGTTGAAAATCCGGATTCTTATATTGATAAGATAAAAAACGCCGGCTGCATCGTCACCGGACCCAGGGCCACGGTAGTTATGGGCGACTATGTCGACGGCCCCAGCCACGCTCTGCCCACCGGCGGCACGGCCCGCTTCGGCTCGCCGCTGAGTGTGAATGACTTTATAAAATTTATTGATGTCGTCAGCGTGGATGAAGCCTCTATAAAAGGACTGGGGCCATCTGCGGCGGTAATAGCCAGGGCCGAAGGCCTGGAGGCCCACGCACGGGCGGTGGAGATACGCCTGGCGGATGCTAAGCGGGGGAACAAGTGACGCCTGCCGGTTCAGACAGTGGCATAGAGAGGCTCATACGGCCAGACCTGGCCGGTTTTAGTGGCTACGCCGCAAGTAAATCCCCGGAGACACTTGCCGGCCGGGTGAAGGCGCCGCCGGGCGGCATCGTCAAGCTGGACGCCAACGAGAACCCCTACGGCTGCTCGCCCCGGGTGAACGAGGCCCTGGCCGCCTATGCCGGTTTCAGCGTCTACCCGGATGCCAGCCAGTCGGAGCTTAAGGAGCTATTGGCCGGGTATACCGGTGTCAGCGCGGAGCAAATAATCGCCGCTGCCGGTAGCGACCAGCTTATTGACCTCTTAATCAGGCTTTTCGTGGCGCCGGGGGACGAGGTGATAAACTGCCCGCCCACTTTCGCTATGTTTCGCTTTTTCACAGAACTCAACGGCGGTAAACTGGTTGAGGTACCACGGGATGATAACTTCGCCGTCAGGCTTGACGCCGTCAAGAAGGCCATAACCGCCCGGACTAAACTTATATTCCTGGCCACGCCCAACAACCCCACCGGCACCGTTACGCCCCGCGGGAACATACTGGAAATGCTGGATACAGGCGTGCCCGTATTGGTGGATGAGGCTTATTACGAGTTCATCGGCCATACGGTGGCGCCCCTTATGGACAAGTACCCCAACCTGATGGTGCTGCGCACCTTCTCCAAGTGGGCCGGGCTGGCCGGGCTGCGCATCGGCTACGGGCTTTTCCCGCCCAAAATCGCCGACTATCTGATGAGCATAAAAGAGCCTTACTGCGTAAACGCCGCCGCTATGGTGGCGGTGAGGGAAACACTCAAAGACATTGACTACCTGATGGCCAATGTCAAAGCCATCATCGCGGAGAGGCAGCGGCTCTTTACGGGGCTTGAAAAGCTCGGCTGGCTGAGGCCTTACCGTTCGCAGGCCAACTTCATCCTCTGCGCCGTGGCGAAGGGCAGCGCCAAAGAGCTACAGCGGGAGCTGGAGGGCCGGGGCATACTGGTGCGTTACTTTGACCAGCCCCTCCTGCGCAACTATATTCGCATCAGTATCGGACGGTCGGCGGATACTGATATACTGTTAAAAACGCTCGAAGAAATCGGGGGGAGCTATGGCCAGTAGGACAGCCGCCGTAAAAAGGGAAACCAGGGAGACCAACATCCGCCTGGAGCTTAACATTGAAGGCGCCGGCAAGGACGACATCGCCACCGGAATAAGGATATTTGATCACCTGCTGGCACAGGTTGCCCGCCACGGGCTATTTGACATAACGGTTTCAGCCAGCGGTGACGACCAGCACCACCTGGTGGAGGACGTGGGCATATGCCTGGGCCAGGCCTTCGCCCAGGCGCTGGGCGAACGGCGGGGTATCACCCGTATGGCCGATGTCACCGTGCCGATGGACGACGCCCTGGTCAACGTGGCCGTGGATATCGGCGGGCGGGGCTACACGGTGCTGGACCTGCCTTTTTCCGATAACGATATGGCCGGCTTCGCCACCGACCTCATCCGCCACTTCCTCCAGGCGCTGGCCGCCGAGGGGCGGCTGAACCTGCATGCCCGGGCGCTCTACGGCGCCAACGACCACCACAAGGCGGAAGCCCTCTTCAAGGCGTTGGGCCGGGCGCTGGATAAGGCCACGCAGTTAGACACCAGGATTAGCGGGGAATTGCCCAGTACAAAGAACTACCTGGAAGGGTAGAGGCTTATACCAGTTTCTCCCCCGTCAGCACCTCGTAGGCGTGGCGGTAGCGGCGGCTGGTGGCGGTGATGACCTCCTCCGGCAGCATGGGGGCCGGTGGCTCCTTGTTCCAGCCTGTTTTCTCCAGCCAGTCCCGCACCGGTTGCTTGTCGTAGCTGTCCTGCGGTTGGCCCACTGTGTAAGTGGCCACATCCCAGAAGCGGCTGGAGTCCGGCGTCAGCAATTCGTCAATCAGGATGAGCTTGTCGTCGTCCAGGCCGAACTCGAACTTGGTGTCGGCGATTATTATGCCTCTGGTCAGTGCATAGGCGGCGGCGAAGCTGTATATGGACAGGCTTTTCTCCCTTATCTCCTCGGCCAGGGGCAGCCCGATGACGGCAACCATCTCCTCCCAGGGCATGGGCCGGTCGTGCTCCGTTTCTCCCTTGGTGGAGGGGGTGAATATGGGCTGCGGCAGATCCTGGCTCTGCACCAGACCGCTGGGCAAGGGCACACCGGAGACGGCGCCGTCCTTCTGGTAGTCCACCCAGCCGGAGCCGGCCAGGTAGCCGCGGACGATGCATTCCACCGGGAGGCGCGCCACTTTTTTGACGGCCATAGAGCGGCCGGCCAGGTAGGGCGGGTAGTCAAAGCGTGCCTGCGGCGGCAGGTAGGTATCCAGGCGGCGGACGTCCGAGACTACCTCCAGCAGGTGGTGGGCCACTATGTGAGCTGTTTTCTTGAACCAGAAGGCGGAAAGCTGGTTGAGGACGTGCCCCTTGTCGGGGATGCCGCAGGGCAGGACGATATCGAAGGCGGAGATACGGTCGCTGGCGATAATCAGCAGCTCTTTGCCCAACTCGTAGGTGTCCCTCACCTTACCGCGGATGAAGGGGGGCAGAGGCAGGTCGGTAGTCAGCAGCACCGGCTGGCTATTCATAGACCGCACTAACCGACATTATAACCCCGGGGGGACAGTCTTGATTTCCGGGTATCACCTGATTTCTTCTTCCACTGGGCGATGGTAAGGCCTACCCGCCGGAAGATGTAATCCACATGACGCAGGTAGTCCTGGTAGTTGAAGATATTTTCCAGCTCTTCCGGCGTTACCGCCGCCGCAACATCAGCATCGGCCTTGAGCAGGCCCAAAAAGTTCCGGTTCTTATGCCAGCTCTTCATGGCGTTGCGCTGCACCAGCTCGTAGGCATTCTGCCGGCTGAGCCCCTTGTCTATCAGCGCCAGCATCACCCGCTGCGAAAAGATAAGCCCCCGCGTCAGCTCAATGTTCTTTTTCATCCGCTGGGGAAAAACGTTCAGGCCCTTGATAACGCCGGTGAAAATGTTCAGCGAGTAATTCAGCAGCAGGCAGGAGTTGGGCAGGGTGATACGCTCGGTAGAGGAGTGGCTGATGTCCCGCTCGTGCCACAGGGCTATATTCTCCATAGAGGTCAGCGAGTAGCCCCTTATCAGGCGGGCTATGCCGCATACCCTCTCCGAAAGCTCCGGGTTCCTCTTGTGGGGCATTGACGACGATCCTGTCTGGCCGTCACCGAATGGCTCTTCCACCTCCCTGGTCTCTGTCTTTTGCAGGTGGCGGATTTCGGTGGCGAACTTTTCCAGCGAGCCGGCAACTATGGCCAGGGCGGTGACAAATTGGGCGTGGCGGTCCCGCTGTAATATCTGGTTGGATATCGGCGCCGGGGCCAGGCCGAGCCTGGCACAGGTTATTTCCTCAACCTCCGGCGGCACGGTGGCGTAGGTGCCCACCGCCCCTGAAATCTTACCGACGGCGATAGCCCTGGTGGCCTCGGCCAGCCGCTGCCGGTTGCGCTGCATCTCTTCCATCCACAGCGCCAGTTTCAGGCCGAAGGTGATGGGCTCGGCGTGGACGCCGTGGGTGCGGCCCATCATGATAGTGTACTTGTGCTCCATGGCCTTTTCGCCCAGCACCGAGATAAGGACTTTGATGTCCTCGGTCAGCACCTTGGAAGCCTCCACCAGCATAAGGCTCAGGGCGGTATCTATGATGTCGGAAGAGGTGAGACCTAGGTGGATGAAGCGGGACTCGTCGCCCAGGCTCTCGGCCACCGCGCCCAGGAAGGCGGTCATATCGTGGCGGGTCTGCTTCAGAATCTCATCCATCTTCTTGTGGTTGACGCGGGCCAGCTTGATCTTGGGTATGGCCTCTTTGGGGATGGTGCCCGTCTTGGCCCAGGCCTCGCAGACGGCTATCTCCACCTCCAGCCACTTGGCGAACTTGTTCTCATCCGACCAGATGCTCTTCATTCGGGGAAGGCAGTACCTCTGTATCATCGGCTGTCTCCTTGGAGCTTGCTTCTGTAATTCTCATAGGCCTGCCGGATGCCGTCATAGCGGAGACCGAGGATTTCAGCCGCCAGGTAGGCGGCGTTCTTGGCGCCGGCCTTGCCGATGGCCACCGTGGCTACGGGGATACCGGCCGGCATCTGGACGATGGAGTAAAGGGCGTCGGCCCCCTTTAGCTCGCTGGTGGCCAGGGGGACGCCGATAACGGGCAGGGTCGTCCAGCTGGCCAGGGCGCCGGGCAGGTGAGCGGCACCACCGGCGGCAGCGATGATAATCTCGATACCCCGCTCGCGGGCGGTAAGCCCGAACTGGCGGGCTTTCTCCGGGTTGCGGTGGGCGGAAATAACGGAGACCTCGTGGCTGATGCCGAGGCTGTCCAGCGTCTCCAGGGTAGGTTTCATGGCTTCGGCATCTGTTTTAGAACCCATTAATACGGCGACAAGTGGCATAATATCAACCTTCCTTTATCTGTGCTATGTCTTTGCGATAGTGGCAGCCTTCAAAGCCTATACGGAGCAGGTTGGAGTATACCTGCCGTCGGGCCGCTGCCAGGCTGTCTGCGGTGGCGGCCACGGCCAGGACGCGCCCGCCGCTGGTAACCGCCCGCCCGTCGTCGGCTAGTTTGGTGCCGGCCTGAAATACCATAATATCGTCATCCAGGTCGTCCAGGCCGCTGATGTCAAAGCCCGTCCGGTAGCTTCCGGGATAGCCGCCGGAGGCCATCACCACGCCGCAGCAGGACTGGGAACTCCATTCAATTTCCGTCCCGGCCAGACGCCCCTCTATGGCGGCCAGCATGATGTCCGCCAGGTCTGTCTTCAGCAGCGGCAAGACGACCTGCGTTTCCGGGTCGCCGAACCGGGCGTTGAACTCCATTACTTTGGGGCCGTTATCCGTTATCATCAGGCCAGCATAGAGGACGCCCTTGTAGGGCGCACCCTCGCTGGCCAGGGCCGCTACGGTTGGTTTCATAATGGTTTCGTTTATTTCTTCGGCCAGGGCCGGCATGTGGAAGCGGGGCGGGCAGTAGCTGCCCATACCGCCGGTATTGGGGCCCCTGCCGCCGTCATAGGCCCGCTTGTAGTCGCAGGCGGGCAGCATGGGGGCGATGCTGGCGCCGTCACTGAAGGCGAAGTAGCTCATTTCCTTGCCGATAAGGCACTCCTCTATTATTACCCTGTCGCCGGCGGCGCCAAGGGTCTTGGTCTGCATAAAGTCGCTCAGGGCCTGCCGGGCCTGGTCTACTGAGCCGGCCACCACCACTCCCTTACCGGCGGCCAGGCCGTCGGCCTTAATGACGACGGGCGTTTTCCGCCCCTCAAGGTAGCGGCTGGCCTCATCGTATAAGGTGAAGCTGGCCCCAGCGGCGCCGGGGATATTATACTTGGCCAGCAGCTCCCGGGTAAAGATTTTACTGGATTCAATCCGGGCGGCCGCTCTGGTGGGGCCGAAGATGGCCAGGCCCTCTGCCTGGAAGCGGTCGACGATACCGGCAGCCAGCGGCGCTTCCGGCCCGACGACGGTGAGGTCAACCCTCTTTTCCCTGGCTGCCTTGAGCAGTCCGTCTATGTCGCCGGGGCCTATGTCCAGGTTTTCGGCAAGACGGGCAGTGCCGGCGTTGCCCGGAGCGGCGTAGATTTTATCCACCCGGGGGCTTTGAGTCAGCTTCCAGACCAGGGCATGCTCCCGTCCGCCACCGCCGATTACCAGTGTGTTCAGTATTTAATCCTTTCTTAAGATATGGACTGTTTTTTGTTGTTCCGGTTGGATCTTATATAGTTATGACTACATGTCCCTTTTTGTGTCCTTTTTCAACATACCTGTGAGCCTCGACAATTTGTTCCAACGGATAGCTTCTATCAATGACCGCTTTTATCTTTCCCGCCTCAATAAGCTCTTTGAGGAAGATTAGATCTTCAGTCTTTTCTTTTCCCTCTCCACTCTACCCTTTACATAACACTAAAAACACATCCAAAGCTAGCTAGCTACGAATTGTTCTTCGAAAAATCTGTAATGCCCGCCCATTTTTCAACCAACGTCCTACTCCCACTCTATAGTGGACGGCGGCTTGGAGGTGATGTCATAGACGACGCGGTTCACCCCCGGCACCTCGTTGACGATGCGGCTGGATATCCGGGCCAGCAGGTCGTAGGGCAGGCGGGCCCAGTCGGCGGTCATGGCGTCGTCGCTGGTGACGGCGCGGATGGCGACCAGGTAGCTGTAGGTGCGGTAGTCGCCCATGACGCCTACAGACTTGACATCGGTGAGGACGGCGAAGCTCTGCCAGAGTTGACGGTAGAGCTTCGCCTTCTTGATCTCGTTCATCACTATCCAGTCCGCCGAACGCAGGATTTCCAGCTTCTCCTTGGTCACATCACCGATGATGCGGATGGCCAGGCCCGGCCCGGGGAAGGGCTGCCGCCAGACCATCTCTTCGGGTAACCCCAGTCCCAGCCCCACATGGCGCACCTCGTCCTTGAAAAGGTGCCGCAGCGGCTCAAGGAGGCTGAGGGTCATTTTAGACGGCAGCCCGCCGACATTGTGGTGTGTCTTTATCTTGGCCGAGGCGGTACTCACTGACGAGACGCTCTCGATGACATCAGGGTAGAGCGTCCCCTGGGCCAGGAAATCCACGCGGCCCATCTTCTTGGCCTCTTCCTCAAAGACTTTTATAAACTCGCTGCCGATGATCTTGCGCTTCTTCTCCGGGTCGGTTACCCCCTTCAGGCGCTTCAGGAAACGGGCGGCGGCGTCCACGTAGATGGTGTTCATGCCCAGGTTGAGGCGGAAGACCTCAAGTGTCCTCTCCACCTCCTGGCGGCGCAGCAGGCCGTTGTTGACGAAAATGGCCGTCATCTGGTCGCCGATGGCACGGTGGATAAGGGTGGTCACCACCGCCGAATCCACGCCGCCGGAGAGGGCGCTGATAACCTTGCCGTTGCCCACCTGCTGCTTAATTCTGGCCAGGCTCTCGTTAATGAAGTTGCCCATCGTCCACTTGCCGCCGCAGCCGCAAACCTTGTAGACGAAGTTCTTGAGGATGGTCTTGCCGTATGGGGAGTGGGCCACCTCGGGGTGGAACTGGAGGCCGAAAATCTTGTTGTCCCTGCCCATCACCGCCACCGGTGAGTTCTCGGTGTAGGCCAGGGTGGTAAAGCCGGGCGGCATCTCGGCTATTTTGTCGGCGTGGCTCATCCATACCGGGGAGGAATCCGGCATATCGGCGAAGAGGGGCGAATCGACGTCGCTGAAATGAAGCACGGCATGGCCGTACTCCCGCTTGGTACCCTTCTCCACCCGGCCGCCCAACTGTTTGGTGATAACCTGCATGCCGTAGCAGATACCCAGCACCGGCAGGTTTTTTTCATAGATATAGGCCGGGGCTAAGGGGGCCTTCTTCTGGTAGACGCTGGCCGGCCCACCGGAGAGGATAAAACCCTTGGGGTTAAGGTGGGCTATTTTTTCCCAGGGGTATCGTGAGGGACAATCTCGCAGTATACCTTGAGTTCGCGGATGCGTCGGGCGATGAGGAGGTTGTACTGGGAGCCGAAGTCAATGACGATGATGGCCTCGCGCTCGGTCGGTACGGCCGCCTCAGCGGCGGCTACGGACTGCTCACCGGCTATCTCCTTAGCAATTTCCAGGTAGGTGGAGACCTCAATATCGCCTGAGGTGGCTACGCGGTGGCCGTCCCCGGGGGTCTTTTCAAGTTTGGAATCAGTCATCTGATACTTCCAAGATTATCATTATGTTATACTATCGTCAAGTGATAATACGCCCGCAGCGGAGAACTCCGGTGGATGAAAAGGAGCTGAAAAAGCAGATTGAGCGGGGCATTACTACCCTGCGGGGGGGTGGCGTCGTTGCCTTCCCCACCGATACCGTATACGGCCTGGGGGCCAGCATATATTGCGAGCCGGCCGTAGAGCGCATATACCGGCTGAAGCAGCGTTCGCGTGGCATGGCCCTGCCGCTGCTGGTGGCTAGTGTAGAGCAGATGGAAACACTGGTTCGGGTTATGCCGGCGGTGGCCCGGCGGCTTCTGGATAACCTCCCGCACGGTGAGTTGACACTGGTGCTGCCGGCATCCGCGGCGGTGCCCGTTTTCATTAGCGGCGGCGGCACGGTGGCGGTGCGCATAACCGCCCATCCTGTGGCGCTGAAACTGATAGCCGGTTTGGGGTCTCCGGTTATCGCCACCAGTGCCAACTTGACCGGTAGGCCCAGCGCCACTACGGCGGCCGAGGTGCGCTCTCAGCTGGGCAAGGGCGTCGATGTTATTCTTGACGGCGGCATGACCGAAATAGGAGTTGAATCCACTGTTGTGGAATTTATCGAAGATAGAATCATAGTGTTAAGACCGGGAGGTATTCCCGTAGAAGAGCTTGTTAAGATCGTAGGGGATGTG
>DAOUZU010000121.1 GCA_030665535.1 Dehalococcoidia bacterium | reverse complement strand
CTCGGGCAAAACGAGGTAGGGTGTTCTTTGCCCTGAAACCTCATTTTGATAGCGTAGCTATGGCCAAGTATGAGGGTCCGAGTTATTGCCAATACAGGCGGATGGGCCCCTTTACTTTCTGGTTCAACTGTGATTTAATATTGGCAAGAATAGGGTGCTCTATTTTTTAGGCGTAACATTGCACTCTATTATTTTGCCTTAAAAACGCCGTTTTAAAAATCGTTTTAGCTCTATGTGGGGGAGGTTCAATGATACCAAGATGGATGCGCAGGCGGCTGGGGTTTACGGTGGTGGTGTTGTGTGCCGCCGTCGTTATCAACTTTATAATTCCCCGCGCCATGCCGGGCGACATCACCTGGATATTCACCGACGATTCGATGTCCGAAGAGGTGGCCAATCAGATAATAAGGGACTTCGGCCTGGACAAATCCATGTGGACCCAGTTCTGGCTGTACGTCAAGAACACCTTTAGCGGCAACTGGGGAACGTCCTTCTACTGGAGAAATACCTCTGTCGCCTCCCTGATCGCCGAGAGGCTGCCCAAAACCTTGCTGCTGCTGATACCGGCGCAGCTCATCGCCACACTGATCGGCTACTTTTTGGGAGTTATGGCCGGCTGGAAAGCGGGCAGCACCAAAGATGCCACGATAACGGGTCTCTCCCTGATTATCTGGGCCATGCCCATGTTCTGGGTGGCGATGATTGTCCTCTACGTGGGAGGATACCAACTCGACTGGTTCCCGCTTCGCGGCTATAGAACCGTAGGCGCGGAATTGAGCTTCTTCCCCATGATCTGGGACCGGCTGCGTCACCTTTTCCTGCCCGGTCTTACCCTGGTTCTCAAGTTCGGCGCTACCGAGCTGGTGATGAGAAACACCATGACCATCACCCTTAAACAGAACTACATAATCACCGCCAGGGCCAAGGGGCTGAGCGAATTCAGAGTCAAACACAGGCACGCCGCAAGAAACGCCCTGCTCCCGGTGGTTACCACCACAGCCATGAGAATCGCCACCGCGGTTGCGGGCTTGATATTTATCGAGACTATATTCTCCTACCCGGGCATGGGTAAGCTCATCTTCGACGCGGTCACCCGCGCCGATTATCCGGTGCTGCAGGCATCCTTCCTCATTTTCGCCGTTGTGGTTGTCGCCGCCATATTCCTGCTCGATATAGTTTATGCGCGGCTCGACCCGAGAGTGAGGTACGATTAGATGTTGAATATGACAACGGGCAAAGGCATTAGAACCGCAGGCATGATCAAGGCGGGTATAGTCAACTGGTGGAAAGAGTACCGCAAGTCCAAAATTGGCGTTGTTGGATTGATTCTGTTCGCCATCCTCATAATTGCGCTGATTTTCGGGACTGTGATCGCCACTCATGATCCGAGACAGATGGTGGTTGGCGGAGCGCAGCCGCCCAGCACGGAGCATCTCGTTGGGGTGGATATAAAGGGGCGCGACCTGTTCAGCATGCTGCTGTACGGCGGGCGAGTTTCGGTTGGGGTGGGCCTTCTTACCGCCACTATAGTGATTTCGACCGCCACCATAGTCGGCCTGTTCGCCGGTTACTTCGGCGGAATAATCGACGAGCTTTTGATGAGAATAGCCGATATCCTCATGGTGCTGCCCCGTTTGCCCCTGCTCATCGTTATGGCAACCTTTCTTAATCCGGGAATAGGAACGATAATTTTCATAATCGCGGTACTCGGCTGGACCAGGCCGGCCAGGCAGATCAGAGCACTTACGCTCTCGCTGAAGCAATACGGCTATGTGGAATCGACCAGAGCCTCGGGAGCAGGCCCCTTCCACATCATCTTCCACCACATTTTACCCAATGTATCGGGAGTTATAGTAGCGCAGTTTGTGATGGAAGTGGTGGCCGTGATATTGATGGAAACAGGTTTGAGCTTTTTGGGGTTCGGCGACCCGAGAAACTTCAGCTGGGGACAAATATTGTACTGGTCTCAGACTTACGGAGCGTTCATCAACGGCCAGTGGTGGTGGTGGCTGCCGCCCGGGCTATGCATAACCGTGATGTGTTTCTCAATGGCCTTCATTGGCACCACACTGAATGACCGCTTCGTCTTAAGACTGAATTATAGAGGTAAAGAGTAATGCCACTCCTTGAGGTATCCAATTTAAAGACACATTATTTAACAGCTTCAGGCAGGGTAAAGGCCGCCGACGATATCAGCTTTACGCTGGATACGGGAGAGTCCGTGGGCCTCGCCGGTGAGTCCGGCTGCGGCAAAACCACCGTCGTCATGTCGCTGATGAGGCTGGTAGACCACAGGGACATCGTCGGGGGTAAAATCATCCTGGACGGCGACTCCATACTCGAAATGCCCGAAGATGAATTCCGCCACCTG
>DAOUZU010000120.1 GCA_030665535.1 Dehalococcoidia bacterium | reverse complement strand
ATGAGATGGTGATTGCCGCCATCCCCTGGGCAGCCGTATCTTATTACCATTTTGTCCGCGTTTATAACAACAAGCGGGCCGGTATCGGCGTTTATCTCGGCTATGCTGCTGTTCTCAGCATACTCGTCCTGGGACTCAGCGGCATCGTGGTAAAAAGCGTCAGCCTTGTCGATGGCTTCCTCATCCATGATATCGGTAGCTGGGACTATATAGTAGCCGCCGTCACAGTCCCCTTCGTCACACTATCCATCTTAATGCTGGTGCGGAGATACCGAAGCTCAATAGACCCCGTTGACCGCAACCGAACCATGTATCTTATCTTGGGTTGGAGTATTTTGCTGGTTATCGGCTACATCACCCCCTTTACACCGAGCCTGGCCGGGCTGCCCACAGACCATTTCGGTAACCTGGGTAACGCCCTGATAATCGCCTACGCCATCTCCCGCCTCCACCTGCTGGACATCCGGCTGGTGGCCCGCCGCGGTCTGACCTACACCATTCTGACCATGGCCATTGTCGGCATCGCCGCTGGCGCCGTCCTGGCCAGTCTTGAAATCGTTCCCGAAGCGCCAACCTCCTCCATAGTTCTGTTTGCCACCGTCATCGCCCTGCTGCTGGCCATGGTAGCCACCCCGCTGCGGGCGGCTATTCAAACCCGCGTTGACCGCCTCTTCTTCCGCGGCACCTACGATTCCCGACAGGCGGTTCTCAGTTTCAGCAGCAAAATGGGCAACATCCTCAACCTAGAAGAGCTGGCCAAAGAGATGCTGCCGGCCATGACCAATGCTCTTAACATCACCCAGGCAGCCCTTGTATTCCAGGGCAGTACCGACACCGATTTTGTCGTCCAGTTTGCCTATCCTGAGGGCGAGTCGTCGTTGAAGGAGAACCTGAGACTCAACAGCGATAGTCCCATCTTGGCCTGGCTGGACAAGGAAGATCTATCCCTGAGCCCGGCCCAGATAGACACTATCCCCGAATTCAAAGGCCTGTGGCAGACGGAGAAGGAGCAGTTGACCAAATCCGATGTCGGCTTCCTGCACCCCATCAAGAGCCGGGGCAAACTCATCGGCATCCTGGCCCTGGGCACCAAACTGCCCGGCGGCCCCTTCTCGCACGAGGACCTCGGCCTGGTGAGCACCATCGCCAACCAGGCGGGCATCATCATAGAGAACGCCCAGCTCTACACCCAGGCCACCTACCGGGCGACCACGGATGAGCTGACCAGGCTTTACAACCACCGCAACTTCCATGAGCGCCTGGAGCAGGAGATCGCCCGCGGCTCCCGTTTCGGCAACACCTTCTCGCTGATAATGCTGGACCTGGACCTCTTTAAGGCCTATAACGACATCTACGGGCACTTGGCCGGAGACCAGCTGCTCAGAAAGATAGGCCAGGCCATTGAAACCTCCATCAGGGCCATAGACCTAGCCTTTCGCTACGGTGGGGAGGAGTTTACCGTCCTCCTGCCGGAAACGCGGCTGGATGACGCCTACCGGGTGGCCGAGCGCATCCGCAAAACAATTGAAACCAGGACCAGCTTCCGCGAGATGCCGGTAACGGCCAGCCTGGGCATCGCCACCTGGCCCAACGACGGCGTAATGAAGGAGGAGATAATCAGCCGGGCGGATGCCGCCCTTTACCGCGCCAAGCAGACCGGCCGCAACCGCACCTGCCTGTCCTCAGATGTTCTCAAGCCGGAGACGGCCCAGATTGGCGCCGAGCTTGAGGCCCAGCCCCGGGCGCTCTCCATTATATATGCCTTGGCGGCCACCGTGGACGCCAAGGACCACTACACCTACGGGCACTCAAGGAAGGTCAGCGAGTACGCCGTCGCCCTGGCCGAGGCCCTGAAACTGGGTCAGGACAGGGTAGATACGATCCGCGCCGGCGGCTTGTTGCACGACATTGGCAAGCTGGGCGTGCCCGATTCCATCCTGACCAAGCCGGGCCCGCTGGACGACGACGAGTGGGAACCTATCAAGAGCCACCCTGAACTGGGCGTGGAGATACTAAAGAGGGTTATAGATCTGGTAAACTGCCTGCCGTCCATCCTGCACCATCATGAGCACTACGATGGCAGCGGCTACCCTAGGGGACTGAAGCGTGATTCCATACCGCTGGAGGCCCGGATTCTGGGCATAGCCGATGCCTACGACGCTATAACCTCACCGCGACCCTATCGGGCACAGCTGCCATCGGAGCAGGCGGTTGCCGAGTTGAAACGCTGTTCCGGCACCCAGTTCGACCCGGAGCTGGTAGAGGCCTTCATTAAGGTAGTACAGCCGAAACAGGTAAAGAGCCTGGACTCAGGCGTAAAGCCGACCGGAGACGCCAAACCTTAGCCTCACTCTGCCGGGGTGGCTTCGCTTTTCGGAACGGGAAACTCAAGGCTGAAGTCCAGAGACCTGGCCGAGTGAGTTATAGC
>DAOUZU010000137.1 GCA_030665535.1 Dehalococcoidia bacterium | reverse complement strand
TAAAGCTCAGCCACCAGGGTGCTTACCACGGATGAGAGATAGCTGACAACGGCGATAGACTGCTCATAGGGCATCCGCGTCGGCCCTACCACGCCAATGGTGCCTACCGCCTCCTCGGGCAGGCCATAGTTGCTGATAACGACGCTGTAGTCCTGGATGGCCTCTTCCCTGTTCTCCTTGCCGATGATAACCCTGACTCCCTGGCTGTTCATCCCTGCCGGCAATATAGACCGGCCGAGTTCCCTGTTCTCTACCAGCTGCATCAAGGTCTGCGCCCGATGGCCAATGTTGAACTCCGGCTGCTCCATCATAAACTGCAGGCCGTCCAGGTATGAATCTTCAAACTCCTGCTCGTCCTCGGCCTTCATCATACCTTCCAGGCAACAGCTGACCAGCTTTTCTACGGCGGATAGTTCCAGCTTCCTGGCCTTTATCCGGGAGAATGTCAGGCCGACAAAGGCCTCGTTGAGCCTGTTGGCAATGGCGGTTAACTCGTCCTGGGAAATCGGCTGCTCAAAGGTGATCAGCTTCTGCTTCACCTTGGCCCCGCGCAGTATAAGAACGGCCAGCGCCAGCGGCCCCTGTAGCGATACCAGATCCAGGTGGTGCAGCTTGCAGGCCGCCGGCCGTGGCGAAGTGACCACGGCCACATTGTGAACCTTCTTGGCCAGCAGGGCTACCGTCAGGTTAAGCCACTGCTCCAACTCCGCCTCTACCTGATGAAAGAGGTGGTTTATCATGAACTGTTCCTGCGGCGGCAGGCTAACGCCCTTCAGGGTCTCCACATAATAGCGGTAGCCCTTATCCGAGGGCACGGCGCCGGCGGCATGGTGGGGCCGGTTGATATAACCGTCCTGCTCCAGGCGCATCATCTCGTTGCGGGCCGTGGCCGAGCAAACCTCCAGCCCGCAGTCCTCAACCACACTGGCCGAAGACACCGGCTTGGCCCTGGTAATATGCTGCCTCACGATAGACCGGAGCACTGTCTGAGCCCTTGGTGATAGCATAATTTCCTCTTTTAGCAATCTAGTCCTTAGACTGCTAACGGGTATAATTTATCATTTTTAGGCGTGATTGTCAAGGGGTATTTGGCCCGCGGGGCGTTTGACGCATAAGCTGCCCGATGCTATCATAGAGGCCAGAATGGAAATAAAATGGCTGGGTCACTCCTGTTTCCGCATCCGGGGGAAGAACACCACTATTATTACCGACCCCTACTCGCCGGACCTCAGCTACAGCCTGGGCAGGCCCACAGCGGACATCACCACCGTCAGCAACCCCCAGCCCGGCCACAGCTACACTGCCGGTGTCGGCGGTAATCCACGCCGGGTTACCGGCCCCGGTGAGTACGAAATCGGCGATGTCATAATCATCGGCATTGCCACCTTCCATAACGGGCAGCACAAGGGCAAGAACACCGTCTATCTGATGGAGCTGGACGAGCTTTCTGTCTGCCACCTAGGCAACCTAGGGGGTGTGCTTACCGACGATCAGGTGGAGGAGCTGGGCAATGTTGACGT
>DAOUZU010000075.1 GCA_030665535.1 Dehalococcoidia bacterium | reverse complement strand
AAGACGATTAAGATTATTACCAGGATGATTCCTATCTCCAGCGGCCCCATTCTTAATGACATATTGTTCCTCCTAAGATTTCCGAATTGAATTACAAATTAATCAGGCACAGCGGTCACCGACGGTCACCAGATTGATCATACACGAACATCTGGCTATATGCAACTTTGGCCTGCCACAGGGGAACTATACGTAAATATTTGCCCACCGGGAGGTATTCTACCACTGTCAATCCCCGGAAAGCATCGTACTAAATGCCTAATTTAGGCTAGGCATATATGCCTAATTTTCAGGCCCTGTCTCTAAGCATCAACGCCTAGCGGGCCAACTTGAAAACGGGCGGGCCGGGCTGTAAGATGAGGCAGAGGTAGCCGATTGGACAGCCAGAACCTTACCCCGACCCCCATCCGCTGCGGCAATACAGAGTTCAGGTGGGGAGAGCGCACCTATATAATGGGCGTTCTCAACCTGACCCCCGATTCCTTTTCCGGCGACGGACTGAGCGCGGACACGGGCGCCGCCCTGGCCCAGGCCAGACGTTTTACCGCCCAGGGAGCGGACATTATCGACATCGGAGGCGTGTCCACCCGCCCCAACGGCCAGGCCGTCTCCGCCGATGAAGAGATCAGACGCATCATTCCGGCTATAGAGAGGCTGGCCGGAGAGCTATCGGTTCCGGTAAGCATAGACACCTACAAGGCGTCCGTCGCCCGCCGGGCGGTGGCCGCCGGCGCCAGGATGATTAACGATGTCTGGGGCCTCAGGCAGGATGCCGGGCTGCCCCAAGTAGCCGCCGAGGCCGGGCTGCCCCTGGTGCTGACTTCAAACCAGAGAGACAGGCCGGCGGCCGATATAATACCCGGGATAGTCTCAGACCTGGAAAGGGCCATCCTCCAGGCCATCGCTGCCGGCGTGCCCCGTGAGAATATTATCATAGACCCCGGCATCGGCTTCGGTAAAAGCCTTAGGCAAAACCTGGAAATACTGCGCCGCCTGGCCGAGCTAAAGCAGCTGGGGCGCCCCATACTTCTGGGCACGTCGCGCAAGTCAATGATCGGCCTGGTGCTGGATTTGCCGGTGGAGGAGCGGCTTTTAGGAACGGCGGCCACGGTGGCCATCGGTATCGCCAACGGGGCCGATATCGTCCGCGTCCACGATGTCGAACAGATGAGAGAGGTGAGCCGGATGAGCGACGCCATCGTACGGGGGATAGAGTGAACTTCGACCTGGTGACCGTCTACCTGGGCCTGGGCTCAAATATGGGCGACCGCAAGGAAAACCTGGATAAGGCGCTGGACATCCTCGGCCAGCGCCTCCGCATGGACGAGGTCTCCCCCATCTATGAGACAGAGCCGGTGGGCAGCCCCGGGCAGCGGTACTTTCTCAACATGGCCGCCAAGACCTACACCCGGCTCGCCCCCGCCGAGCTTTTGATGCTGATTAAGGGCATCGAGCGCAAGATGGGCCGCCAGCCCGGCCAGAGCGGCGGCCCCCGCCCTATAGATATAGACATCCTCTTCTACGGCGACCAGGTGGTAAATACGCCGGAGCTGACTGTTCCCCACCCCCGGCTGGCCAAGAGGGCTTTCGTGCTGGTGCCGCTGGCCGAGATTGCCTCCCACCTGGAACACCCGACGCTCAAAAAGAACATCAGGCAACTGCTTAAAGAGCTGGGCAGCCGAAAGGGAGTGGTCAAGTGGTTCCCGGGCAAGGAGGAAGAATGTACCAGATTACTGTAGAAGGGCACTTCGACGCCGCCCACGCCTTGCGCGGCTATAAGGGAAAGTGCGAGAACATCCACGGCCACCGCTACCGGGTGGCAGTAAGCGTTAAGGCCGCCGGCCTGAATGAAATTGGCCTGGCCTACGACTTTAGCGAACTAAAAAAGCACCTGGGCGACATCCTGAGCCGCTATGACCACACCTCGCTTAACGACATACCCCCCTTTGATAGAACGAACCCCTCGGCGGAGAACCTGGCCGCCACCATCCACAAAGAGCTTAAGACCGGACTCAAAGACGCCCCCGTCACCCTGGTAAGCGTCACCGTCTGGGAATCCCCCGAAAGCTCTGTGGAATACCGGGAGGAGTAGCTTCCCGGCAAACGTCACCCCCAACTGAAAGCCCGCCGGAGCGGGCGCTTTTCTCTTGTTTGCCCCACCCCGTTATGCTATTATGAGACTGAGGCGAATGTGACCACGGAGAAAGAGAAGGCACTGGAACTGGCCGTTGGCCTGATCGAGAAACAGTTTGGCAAAGGCTCCATTATGAAGCTGAGCGAGATTGGCAGGTCAACCATTGAGGCTATCCCCTGCGGATCCCTGGCGCTGGACCTGGCCCTGGGCATCGGCGGTATCCCCCGGGGGCGGATAACAGAGATATTCGGCCCCGAAGGATCCGGCAAGACCACCCTGGGTCAGCACATAATAGCGCAGGCCCAGAAACAGGGGGGTATCGCCGCCTATATTGATGTCGAGCATGCCTTGGACCCCTCCTACGCCATCAGATGCGGGGTTAACCTTGATGACCTTCTCATCTCCCAGCCAGATACCGGGGAGGAGGCGCTGGAAATTACCGAGGCGCTGGTCAGGAGCGGCGCCGTTGACGTGATTGTCATTGATAGCGTGGCCGCCCTGGTGCCGCGGGCTGAGATTGAGGGTGATATGGGCGATACCCATGTCGGCCTTCAGGCCCGCCTGATGTCCCAGGCCCTCCGCAAGCTGGCAGCGGCCATCGGCCGCTCGGGAGGAGCGGTGATATTCATCAACCAGCTAAGAGAGAAGGTAGGCATTATCTTCGGTAATCCAGAGGTGACACCGGGTGGCCGGGCGCTTAAGTTCTACAGTTCGGTTAGAATAGACCTGAGGCGGATAGAGACTATCAAACAGAACAATGTGGCTATGGGTAACCGCGTTAGGGCTAGGGTGGTCAAGAACAAAGTGGCCCCACCCTTCCGAACGGCCGAGTTTGATATCATGTTCGACTCAGGCATAAGCCGGGAGGGCAACATCATCGACCTCGGTGTCAGCCTGGAGATTATTAAGAAAGCCGGTGCCTTTTTCTCTTACGGTGACATTCGCCTGGGGCAAGGTAGAGAGAGTGCCAAGCAGTACCTGAAGCAAAATCCTGAGCTGGCTCAGGAGATTGAAGATCAGGTTCGGGCCTCAGCTGTCACCACCTATGGCGAACCGGCAAAGAGCTAAGAACAAGTTTCTTAACATAGGTGAATACGGGTGTGGACAGAGCTGAGGCAGCTGCCTCAGCTCTCGTTGTTTAAAGGGGGTAGCCGGAATTGGCCAGGATTACCGGGCTGAAGCCCGGCCGAAGCCGATCTAAAAGGGTTAGCATCTCCCTGGACGGCAGGCCGGCCTTAAGCATTGAGGCCGAGGTCTACGCCCGGCAGATGCCGAGGGTGGGCCAGGAGCTATCCCAGGACCAGATTGAGGCCCTCAAGTGGCAGGACGAGCGGCAGCGCTGTTATAATGCCGCCAGCCGCTACCTGGCCTACCGGCCGCGCAGCGCGTCGGAGCTGCGACAGCGCCTGCTCAAGCGCGGCTTTGGCACCGAGACCATCGGTGCCGTGGTTGCGGAGCTGGCGGAGAAGGGGCTAGTGGATGACACCGCCTTCGCTCGTTTCTGGAAGGAAAACCGTGATACCTTCAGCCCCCGCAGCCGCTGGCTGGTAAGCGCCGAGCTCAGGCAAAAAGGCGTCGCCGCCGCCGTCATTGAGCAGGTGACAGGCCAGGCTGACGACAGCCAGAGCGCCTACCGGGCGGCCCAGAAGAAAGCGGGGCGGTTGCCCCTGGGCGACTACCATGTCTTCCGCCGCCGCCTGGGTGATTTCCTGAAAAGGCGCGGCTACGGCTACGGAGTCGTCCAGGAAACGGTAGCCAGGCTTTGGCGGGAACTGGGCGGCACTGAGGAACAGTTACCGTGACCAAAAAAAGTGCGAATGGGTAGTATTCAGCTAAATATAGTCTACCCAAAACAAAATAAAAAAAGGTGGATTTAGAAAAATGGAAGAAGGTACAATGGCAATTGGTACCGCCCTGCTGGCCATCTTCTTTGCCTTCATTATTGGCGGCATCTTCGGCGGTATGGCCCTCTTTATCTCCAGGGGTATGCTGATTAACCGCCAGCTACGCCTCGCCCAGAAGAAGGCCTCCAAGCTGCTGGCCGAGGCTAACCTGGAGGCCAAGGACGTGCTCCACGAGGCCAAGCGAGAGGCCGAGAAGACAAGGTCCTCTTCCACTTCCGAGTTGAAGGACAGGCGGGCCGAGTTGCAGCGCCAGGAGAACCGCATATCCCAGAAGGGGGAGACGCTGGAGCGCAAACTGGAGAGCCTGGATTCGCGGGAGAGCGACCTTATCAGCAAGGAAAAACAGATTGAGGCTACACAGGCCCAGCTTGAGGACGTCAAGAAACAGGAACTAGAGCAGTTGGAGATGGTGTCCAATATGTCCAGCGAAGAGGCCAAGAAGAGCCTGCTGGATATTATGGAATTGGAGTTGCAGCAGGAAACCTCGCGGCGTGTCCGGGATTGGGAAGCCAAGACGAAAGAGGAAGCCGACGAAAAGGCGCGGGATATCATGGTACAGGCCATCCAACGCAGCGCCTCTGACATCGTCTCCGAAACCACCGTCAGCGTAGTGCCGCTGCCCAGCGACGATATGAAGGGCCGACTGATAGGCCGTGAAGGCCGCAATATCCGCGCCCTGGAGCAGGCCACCGGTGTTGATCTTATCATTGACGATACACCGGAAGCGGTTACCCTCTCCAGCTTTGACTCGGTGCGCCGGGAGATAGCCCGCCAGGCCTTGAACCGGCTCCTCCTGGACGGGCGCATACACCCGGCCCGGATTGAGGAGGTAGTGACCAAGGCCAAGGAAGAGGTCGAAGCTACCATCCAGAATGCCGGCGAACAGGCCGCCTACCAGGTGGGCGCCCAGGGCATGCGTCCGGAGCTCATCAAGATACTGGGCCGCCTGAAGTACCGCACCAGCTATGGCCAGAGTGTCCTTCAGCACAGCCTTGAGGTAGCCCAACTGGCCGGCATAATTGCCGCCGAGTTGGGGGTAAATGTCGCCCTGGCCAAGCGGGCCGGCCTGCTGCACGATATAGGCAAGGCCATGGACCATGACGTTGAAGGCACTCACCCCCAGATCGGCGCCGATTTAGCCAGGCAGTGGGAAAAGTCGCCGGAGGTGGTGCAAGGCATCCTGGAGCACCACATGGACACGCCCAACGTCTCCATCTGGGGTTTTCTCATCTCAGCGGCTGATGCCATTTCCAGTGCCCGCCCCGGCGCCCGCCGCGAGTCAATGGAGAATTACCTCAAGCGGCTGAGGGCCCTTGAGGACATCGCCAATAGTTTCAGAGGG
>DAOUZU010000100.1 GCA_030665535.1 Dehalococcoidia bacterium | reverse complement strand
CCTATCCCGGCCAGATTAAGGTTACCGTACTCCGGGAGACCCGGGCCATAGATTATGCCAAGTAGGAGGACAGAGGAAAGGGGCCTTCTTACGCCCCTTTCCAAGTAGTAGTGATAGTTATAGCTATTGGAGACATAATCGGCCGGCCCGGCCGCCGGGCGGTGGCCGAGCTTTTGCCGGCACTCAAGAAGCAGTACCAGCCAGACCTTGTCGTGGCCAACGGCGAAAACGCCGCCGGCGGCTTCGGCCTGAGCCTGGACACGGCCAACGAGTTGCTGGATACCGGCATCAACGTGCTGACCTCAGGCAATCACATCTGGGCGCAGAGGGAAATTATCCCCTATCTTGATAGCGAAATGTCCATCGTGCGGCCGCTCAACTACCCGCCGGGGGTGCCCGGCCGGGGCTATATAGACACCGGGGCGGCGGTGGTAGTCAACCTGATGGGCAGGACCTTTATGGCTGATATTGACTGCCCCTTCAGGGCTATGGACGCCCTGCTGCCCACGCTTGACTCAAGGCCGGTTATTGTGGACTTCCACGCTGAAGCGACCTCAGAAAAGATGGCCATGGGCCGCTACCTGGATGGCCGGGTAAGCGCCGTCCTGGGGACGCATACCCACGTGGCTACCGCCGACACCCAGGTGCTGCCCGGAGGCACCGCCTATGTTTCCGATATAGGCATGGCCGGGCCGGTGAATTCAATTATCGGCGATGACAACCGGGCCGTCATCCAGCGCTTTCTTACCGGGATGCCCGTCCGGCTGACGGTAGCCAAGGGCCGGGCCATGCTCAACGCCGTGGTCATCGAGATTGATGACGAGAGCGGCCGGGCGGTAAGCATAAAAAGAATCTACGAGGAGGAGGCCTGATGGTCTCCCGGGTAGACCTTCACCTGCATACCACCTCCTCCGATGGTGTCCACAGCCCGGAGGATATCGTAGCCAGAGCCGCCGCCAGGGGCCTTGAGATTATCTCCATCTGCGACCACGACACGGTTGAAGGCGTCGCCCCGGCACTGGCCGCCGCCGCGAATTACAGCGGCCTGACACTTATTCCGGGGGTAGAGGTCAGCACCGACTTCCAGAAGGGAGAGGTGCATGTGCTGGGTTACTTCATAGACCAGGACCACCCCGGGTTTAACCAGACCCTCAAGACAATGCGCCAGTCACGGGTGGAGCGCGCCCGGGCAATGGTGAAGAAGCTGGCCGGGCTGGGCATCCATATTGAGTGGGCGCGGGTACGGGAACTGGCCGGAAGCGGCTCCATAGGCCGCCCCCACATCGCCCAGGTCATGCTGGAAAAGGGCCACATCGCCACCATCGGAGATGCTTTTTACAACTATCTCGGCCACGGGCAGCCGGCCTATGTTGAGCGGATTAAGATGTCCCCCCAGGAGGCTGTAGTCCTGATACTTGCTGCCGGCGGCTTGCCGGTGCTGGCCCATCCGATGACCATTGATGAACCGGAGACTATGATTTCAAATCTGGCGGTCGCCGGACTGGTAGGCCTGGAGGTCTATTACGGCGGCTCCAGCCCCGACCAGATTGAACAACTGGTGAAAACAGCCGCCAGGCATGGGCTTATCACCACCGGCGGCAGCGACTACCATGGCCTGGATGATAACAACGAGACGCCTATCGGCGGCGCCCCGGTGCCGATGGAAGCCGCCCTGAAGCTGATTGACCTGGCCGAAGAACGCGCCCTCAAGGCGACTACGAAGGAGTGCCGGTGACGCCGACCCTGGTCTTGCTGATTGTCGCCGCCTACCTGGCAGGCTCCATTCCATTCGCCTACCTGGCCGTTAAGTGGGCGCGGGGCATAGATATCCGCCGGCACGGCACGGGCAAGGTCGGCGCCGCCAATGTCCTCAAGCTTACCAGCAAGCGACTGGCGGTGGCGGTAACCCTTGCCGACATCGGCAAGGGGGCGCTGATGGTATGGCTGGCCCAACTGGCCGGCCTGGGGGCGGCGGCGCAGGCAGCAGTGGCTGTCGCAGCCATTATCGGCCACAACTGGCCCATTTTTTTACGCTTCCACGGCGGTCGGGGTATCTTCACCAGCCTAGGCGTTATCACCGCCCAGGTACCGCTCATAGGCCTCATTATGCTGGTGGGCCCCTATCTCTTCGCCCCCGTGAGGCAGGTGGCCCTGGGTGTCTTTCTGTTCCTGTTCTCGCTGCCTTTTTTGAGCTGGTTCCTCAACCAGCCGTTGGGCGTGGAGGAGCGGTTGCCCATCACCCTGGGGTTCATCGCCCTGTCCCTGGTGGCCTTCTTCCGCCGCCTTGTCGTGCCCCGCACGGAACTCAGCCAAAGCATCAGCCCAGTACGGCTCTATATCAACCGGCTGCTCTTTGACCGTGACATAAGCGACAGGAAGGCCTGGATAAACAGACAACCCGCCGGGCAGGAGAGCACAGATTAAAGATAAAACCGAAGGAGGCAGGGAATGAGAAAAGTAGCCGTCATCGGCGTGGGCCAGACCAGGTTCAGCGGCCCCCAGGACAAGACAGGAGTGGAGCTGTTCGCCGAGTCGTCCCTGGACGCCATCACCCTGTCCAACCTGACGCCGAAGGACATCCAGGCCCTTTTCCTGGGCAATGTGCTGGGTGACTTCTCCGAGGGCCAGGGCATGGTGCAAGCCTTCGCCGCCGATAATATCGGCGCCTTTAACATACCGGCCAACAAGTACGACGGCGCCTGCGCCTCGTCCAGCATGGCCTTAAGGGACGCTTTCACCTGGGTGGCCACCGGCGTCTACGATATAGTGCTGGCCGGCGGCGTGGAAAGGGCGGCCACTATGGGCACCCCCCTGGCCACCCGCACCTTCGCCATGTTCAGCGACAGCCGCTACGAGTACCCTTGCGGTATCACCTTCCCCGGCGTCTTCGCCCTGCTGGCCCACCTCTACGCCAAGAAGTATGACATCCCCCTGGAGAAGCTCAAGGAGCAGATGGCGGCCGTATCGGTGCAGTCCTACCGCCACGGCCTGCACAACCCCAAGGCTCACCTGCGCAAAGAGGTAACCATGGAGAAGGTGCTGAGTTCATTTATGATTTCCACACCCATCCAACTGCACGACGCCTGCCCCTTCTCCGACGGCGCCGCCGCCGTCATCCTGGCCGACGAGGAAACGGCCCGCAAGCTCACCGATAAGCCGGTATTCATCACCGGCACCGGCCAGGCATCCTCCGGGCCGCTCTCCAGCCAGCAGGACAGCCTGCCGCGCTTGAAGGCCAGGGAGATTTCGGCCAAGATGGCCTACGATATGGCCGGCCTGACGCCGGCTGATATAGATATCTGCGAGCTGCACGATTGCTTCAGCATCGCCAGCCTGATAGCTGCCGAGGGTATGGGATTCTTTGAGTTCGGCCAGTCCGGCCAGGCCTGGCTTGACGGCCAGGCCGATATCGGCGGTAAGATAGCCATCAACCCATCCGGGGGGCTTAAGAGCAAGGGCCACCCCATCGGCGCCACCGGAGCGGCGCAGGTCTACGAACTGGTCAAGCAACTAAGGGAAGAGGTGGAACCGGAAAGGCAGGTGGACGGCGCCCGCAACGTCATGACCGATACCCTGGGCGGCGACGGCGGCACCATTTGCAACCTGATCCTCCAGCGCGGCTGGTAGTTCAAAAAGGGGGAATTAAATGGAATATAAGCTCACCTTCAAGGAATACAGCCAGGCCCTCAAGGAGAACCGGCTGCTGGGGCTTAAGTGCAACCAGTGCCAGGATATCTGCGTGCCGCCGCGGATGGTCTGCTGCAAGTGCCTCAGCCCGGATATGGATATCGTCAAGCTTTGCGGCCGGGGCACCATCCAGACACTGACCACCGTTTTCGTACCCGCCGAGGGCCGCGAGGACGAGGCCCCCTATACCATCGTGTTGGCCGAACTCGAAGAAGGCCCTTGGCTGATGGGCAACCTGGCCGGCGTGGAGCCGGAGAAGGCCACCATGGAACTGATTGGCCGTCGCCTCAATCTGGGCAACAAGGTCTTCCCCGGCGACAAGTACTCCGCCGGAGAGGGCGCCCGGCCCGTATTTTACCTGGCAGACTGACTTCCGATGACCGAAAAGAAAAGGCC
>DAOUZU010000006.1 GCA_030665535.1 Dehalococcoidia bacterium | reverse complement strand
TTTTTGCCCTTGTCCCGGCCGGCGACAACCAGCACCGTATCATTCTTCCTAATCTTCATTACCGCCTATAATACCTCCGGCGCCAGTGATATTATCTTAGTGTAGTTCTTGTCTCTGAGTTCTCTGGCCACCGGGCCGAATATCCGTGTCCCCATGGGGTTGTTTTTCTCATCCAGTATCACGGCCGCATTCTCATCAAACTTGATGTGTGAGCCATCGGGGCGGCGGTAGGGCTTGGCGGTGCGAACGACGACGGCCCTGATAACGGTGCCCTGCTTGACCACCGCCTCCGGCGTGGCCCTTTTGACAGTGGCCACTATGATATCGCCGATTCGGGCCTGTTTCTTACGGGTGCCGCCAGGCACATTGATGCACATTATCTGCCTGGCACCGGTGTTATCGGCCACCTTCAGCCTGGTATATGACTGGATCATTTTTCCGTCCGCTCCTCTAATGGCTCATCCAGCACGGTGGGAGGCTCGGTTACCCGGCCCTTTGTTACCACCTCAACCACCCGCCACCGCTTCTCCCGGGATAAGGGTCTTGTCTCCACAATGCGAACGGTATCGCCCATTTTGGCCTCATTATTAGCATTGTGAACCTTGTATCTGGTGGTATGCTTGTAGGTCTTCTTGTAGATTCGGTGCCGCTTGCGGTTGTCAATAGCCACCACCACCGTCTGCTCCATTTTATCGCTCACCACGAGGGCGAGCCTGCTTTTACCCTTCTTTTCCATTGCCATCCTACTTTATTCCCAACTTCCGTTCATGCAGTATGGTCATCATCCGGGCGATGTCCTTCCTCACCCGGGGCAACTCGCGGTGGTTGACCAGTTGTTTGGTGGAAAGACGGAGGCGCAGATTAAAAAGCTCCTCGTGCGCCGTCTCCAGCTGTTTCTTAAGCTCATCGTCACCCAGTGCCCTGATCTCCTCAGCTTTCAATTTATGCGGCCACCTCCGCTTTAGATTTGACGACGGCGGCTGCCGTCTCCCTGAGGACAAATTTTACATCCAGCGGTAGCTTGTGGGAGGCCAGGCGCATAGCCTCTTTGGCCGTCGCCTCTTCAACACCGGAAAGCTCAAACATAATCCGGCCCCTCTTGACCGCAGCCACCCAGTGGTCGGGGGCACCCTTGCCACCACCCATACGGGTCTCAGCCGCCTTCTTGGTAACCGGTTTATCCGGGTATATGCGTATCCACACCTTGCCGCCGCGGCGAAGGTGATGGGTTATAGCCCGCCGCGCCGCTTCAATCTGGCGGCTGGTTACCCAGGCCGCTCCCAGCGCCTGCAAGCCGAAATCACCGAAAATAACCTCGGTGCCGGAGTGCGCGGCGCCACGGCGGTGCCCCTTATGGCTCTTGCGATACTTAACCCTCTTGGGCTGTAGCATCCTTCTTCTCTACCTTCTTTTTTGTTTTCGGTTTTGCCTTGGTGACAGGTTCTTTGTCAGCGACCTTTGCCTTAGCCCTGGTTGCTTTCTTGGCCTTAGGCTTGGCCGGTTTCGCCTCATCCGCGGCTGGCTTTTCTCTCTTAACAGCTTTCGGCTTGGCCTTCCTTTCGTCTTCCGCCGGGGCAGCTTCGGCCTTGGCCCTGGTTGCCTTCTTGGCTTTGGGCTTGGCCGGTTTCTTGGCTTCTGCCGAGGCAGCCTCTACCTTTGCTTTGGTTGCCTTCTTGGCTTTGGGCTTGGCCGGTTTCGTCTTCTCTTCGGCAACCGCTTCGGTCTTCTCTACAGGGGCCACTTCGGCTGGTTTCTCAATTACGGGCGCGGCGGCTTCTTCCACCAGCGCTTCGGTGACCGGCGGAGCGGTCTCTTCAAATTCTTCCGGCGGACGCTCGGGCAGAATATCGCCGCGATATATCCATACTTTAATACCTATGCGTCCCATATTTATATGGGCCTGGCTGACGCCATAATCTATATCAGCGCGCAGCGTATGCAACGGCACCCGCCCCTGATGCATAACCTGGCGGCGGGCTATCTCAACTCCACCCAGGCGACCGGATGCGCTAATCTTAATACCACCGGCCCCGGCCTGCATAGTGCGGAATATGGCCTGTTTCATCGCCCTTCGGTAGGCAATGCGGCGCTCCATCTGCTCAGCCACCGCCCGCGATACCAGGTAGGCGTCAAGCTCCGGTTGGGCGACTTCAAGGATATTAAGCTGTACCCTCTTGCCAATGACTGCCTCAAGATGCTTTCTTGTTTCATCAACGCGCTGACCGCCACGCCCGATGACAATACCGGGCCGTGCGGTGTGTATATTCACCGTCACCTTGTTGGCCTGCCGTTCTATCTCCACCTGGGAAACACCGGCGTCCTTATACCTGCTGGCGATGGCCTTACGCAGTTTGATATCTTCCTGCAAGTACTCCACGAAGTGCTTATCGGCGTGCCATTTTGCAGTCCAATCGCGCGTTGTACCAATTCTAAAAGCTATTGGGTTAACTTTGCGTCCCATTAATCCTCCCGGTCCGCTACGACGACTGTAATATGGCTGGAGCGTTTCAATATGGGGCTGGCCCTGCCCTTGGACCGAGCCCTGTGCCTCTTCTGGGTAGTGGCGCCATCAGCGTAAATCCGCACCACCTTGAGATCCGCCGGGTCAAGTTGGAAATTGTTTTCAGCATTGGCCACGGCCGATTTTACTACCTTGGCCACCACCCTGGCTATGGGGGAGGGGGCGAACTTAAGCACCGTCAGGGCTTCCCCAACCCCGCGGCCGCGCACCATATCTATATACAGGCGCGCCTTGCGTGGCGGTATGCCGGTGTTCTTTACGATAGCCTTAACTTCCATATCTATCTACCTGGCAGCCCCTTCTTCACTATGCTTACATTCTCTCCTTTGCCGAGATGGCCCCTGAAGGTTCGGGTTGCCGTGAATTCGCCCAGCTTGTGGCCGACCATATTCTCCGTTACATAGATGGGAACATGACGGCGGCCGTCATGCACGCCGATGTTCAGGCCCACCATCTGGGGCAGTATCGTAGACCAACGGGCCCAGGTCTTTATTACAACCTTAGCGCCGGAGCGCTGGGCAGCGTCTATCTTTTTCATCAGCTTGGCATCAACCGCCGGGCCTTTTTTAATTGACCTTGACATAGGCTACTTCCTCCGCCGCTTAACAATCAGTCTGTCCGAGGACTTGGGCTTTCGTGTCCGGTAACCCAAGGCCGGCTTGCCCCAGGGTGTCTTGGGCCCGGGCATACCTATCGGAGAGCGGCCCTCGCCGCCACCGTGGGGGTGGTCACGAGGGGACATCGCCGAACCCCTGACGCTGGGCCTTATGCCCAGCCAGCGCTTGCGGCCGGCCTTGCCCAGCTCTATGCCCTGGTGTTCGGCGTTGCCCACCTGGCCGATGGTGGCCAGGCATTCGCTACGGATACGCCGCATCTCACCGGAGGGCAGCCTTACCAGGGCGTAATCGCCTTCTTTTACCATAAGCTGGGCCGCCGTACCGGCGCCCCTGACCAATTGCCCGCCCCGGCCGTGGGAAAGCTCAATGTTGTGGATGGGCGTGCCGCCGGGGATGAGTTTCATGGGCAGGGCGTTGCCGGGTTTGAGCTCGGCATCCTCACCTGATTTTACGGTATCGTCCACCCTGAGCTCCAGGGGAGCCAGGATATAGCGCTTCTCGCCATCGGCGTAGTGGATAAGGGCGATGCGTGCCGAGCGGTTGGGGTCATACTCAATGGCCGCCACCCGCCCCGGAACGCCAATCTTATCACGCTTGAAATCAATAATGCGCAGCCGGCGCTTGGCGCCGCCGCCGCGATGGCGGACGGTCATCCGCCCTTGGTTGTTACGCCCGGCGTTCTTCTTCAGCGGCTTGAGCAGGGCCTTCTCCGGCTTGCTCTTGGTTATCTCGTCAAACGTAGAGCCGCTCATACGCCGCCGTCCCGGCGAGGTGGGTTTATAGAATTTTAGCGCCACTTGTTATTCCTCATCAGCTATATTCTAGACCCCTTCAAAAAGCTGTATCGTGTCACCCGGCTTAAGGGTAACGATGGCCTTCTTCCAAGAAGGCGAAAGCACGACACGCTTGCCCATACGGCGCATCTTACCGTGCACTATCATAATATTCACTTTGGTCACCTTGACATCAAAGGCCTTCTCCACAGACTGTTTCACCTGGTGCTTGTTGGCCTCGTTGGCCACCTCAAAGGCATACTTGCCAGCGGCCTGCTGGATAGTGTTTTTCTCTGTAATGAGCGGCCGGCGCAGGACCTCAAACTGATGCATCGGCCCCCCCCCTGGTGCCCCATAGCATCTCAACCTGGCGCACCGCCGCCTCCGTCATCAACAGCGTGTTAAAGGAGAGCAGGTCAACCACATTGAGCAGGCTGGCTGGCGTCGTCTTCACTTTGGGTATGTTGCGCGCCGCCCTGATAACTTTTTCATCCGGATGGCTTATGGCCACTAGGGCTGAGGATTTCATACCCAGCGCCGCCAGCAATCCGGCCATTTCCTTCGTCTTGGCCTCTTTTAGCTCAAGACCTTCCAGCACCTTCAGCTCACCGCTTTCTACCTTGGCCGAAAGCATGCACCTGATGGCCAGCCGGCGCATCTTTTTAGGCATCGTCTGGCTGTAGTCCCTGGGTTTGGGACCAAAGGTGACTCCGCCGCCGCGGCGTAACGGTGACCTGACACTACCGGCCCGGGCGCGGCCGGTGCCCTTCTGACGGAACAGCTTGCCCTTGCGGCCGGCTACTTCACTGCGTGTCTTGGTGCAGGCCGTTCCCTGGCGGGCATTGGCCCGCTGCCTGACCATCGCCTGGTGCACCACCGCCTGGTTGAAAGGCACGGCGAATACGGCGTCGCTCAACTCAATCTCTTTGGTCTGTTCACCGCTTGCGTTATAAACTGGAATCAGCACCCTAACCACCCGACTTCCTGATAATAAGTAGGCCGTTCCTGGCGCCGGGGACAGCCCCCTTGAGTACCAGGAGATTCTTATCCGCGTCTGCGCTTAACACCTCAAGGTGGCGCACTGTTACCAACTCGTTCCCCATATGACCGGACATCCTGGTGCCCTTCCAGACCCGCCCCGGTGAGGAGCCGGCGCCAATGGAGCCGGGGGCGCGGTGGCGATCTGACTGGCCGTGTGTCTTGGGGCCACCGGCAAAGCCGTGGCGCTTGACGGTACCGGCAAAGCCGCGGCCCTTGCTTAAGCCGCTGACTTCAACCAGGTCTCCGGCCTTGAAGAGAGCCGCCGTAACCTGGTCGCCAACAGCGATATCCTTGGTATCGGCCACCCGAAGCTCCCTGAGGCACTTAAACTCCCCCAGCTCCTTAAAGTGACCTTTTTGCGGTGACTTGACCCGCTTGGCCTGGCCGAAACCGAGCTGGGCGGCATTGTAGCCTTCTTTGGCCTCGGTCTTTATCTGCACCACCACGCAGGGGCCGGCCTCAATAGCCGTAGCCGCCTCAGCGCGGCCATTCTCCAGAAAGACCCGCGACATACCCAGCTTCTTGCCTAAAATACCTTTGATCATAATAATTGCCTAGATTTTTATATCTATGCTCACCCCGGAGGGCAGGTTTAAATTGGCCAGGGAGTCCACCGTCTTGGAGGTCATCTCTACTATATCTATAATTCGCTTGTGGGTTCTTATCTCAAACTGCTCCTGGGAGTCCTTGTCAATAAAGGGGGAGCGGATGACGCTGAACTTCTTGATGCGGGTGGGCAGCGGCACCGGCCCGGAGACGACGGCTCCGGTCCTTTCCAGGGCCTCCACTATCTGCTGCGCCGACTGGTCCAGCACCTTGTGGTCAAAACCCTTTATCTGTATGCGTACTTTCTGTTTGGCCATAAGTTTATCCGGCTATTACTTAGCCGCCTCCTCAAACTGGCTAGCCTTGCCCGAAGGCAGCTCCTGATACTTGTGGAACTCCATTGAATAGGTGGCCCGGCCGTGGCTTACGGAGCGCAGGTCTGTGGAGTAACCAAAGGTCTCGGCCAGGGGGACCAAAGCGTGGACGACACTCGTTTCGCCGCGCGGCTCAACGGCCGATATATGGCCCCTCATTGAACTGATGCCGCCGATGATATCACCCAGGAACTCCTCCGGGGTAACCGCCTCCAGCTTCATAATCGGCTCCAGCACGGTTGGCCTGGCCTTGGCCACGGCGTTCTTAAGGGCCATGGAGCCGGCCATCTTGAAGGCCATCTCCGATGAGTCAACCTCGTGGAAGCTGCCGTCGTAGATGGTCGCCTTGACATCCACCATAGGGTAACCGGCGAAGACGCCGGTGGCCAGGGCTTCCTTGATGCCGGATTCGGCGGCCAGTATAAACGATTTCGGTATGGCGCCGCCCTTTACCTTATCCACAAACTGGAATTCGCCGCCACCCTCCAGCGGTTCAATCTCAATGCAAACATGCCCGTACTGACCGCGGCCTCCGCTCTGACGTACGAAGCGCCCTTCGGCCCTGGCCGCGGTGGTGATGGTCTCTTTGTAAGCCACCCGGGGCTTGCCCACCTGGGCGCTTACCCTGTGCTCTGAAAGCAGCCGGCTAACTATTACCTCAAGGTGAAGCTCGCCCATGCCGGAGATGACCGTCTGGCCGGTTTCGTCATTGAAGCTCATCTTGAAGGTGGGGTCCTCGTCGGCCAGCTTGTGCAGGGCTTCCACCATGCGGTCCTGATCGGCCTTGGTCTTAGGCTCAATGGCGATGGACATCACCGGCTCGGGGAAGCGTATCGCTTCCAGTATAATGGACTGCGACGAGTCGCAGAGGGTATCTCCGGTGAAGGTGCCCTTAAGGCCCAGGGTGGCAATAATGGAGCCGGTATCGGCGCTATCAACATCCTCACGCCGGTTGGCATGCATCAGCAGCAGCCGGCCTAGGCGCTCTTTATGGCCCTTGGTGGAGTTCAATACCTGAGCGCCGGCCTTTATCTTGCCGGAATAGACCCGGAAATAGACCAGCCGGCCAACAAAGGGGTCTGAGACCACTTTGAAAGCCAGGGCGGCAAAGGGAGCATCGTCATCCACCGCGCGCTGCACCTGGTCGCCGCTACGAGTGTTGACCGCTTGCACCGGCGGCATATCCAGCGGGGAAGGCAGGTAGTCTATTACAGCATCGAGCAGCAGCCTGACGCCCTTGTTGCGGAGGGCACTGCCGGCCAGAACAGGGATGCCCTTGCCGGCCAGGGTGACCCTCCTCAGGGCCGCCTTAAGCTCGGTAACCGTTGGCGTTTTGCCCTCAAGGTAGGCCTCCATAGCCTCATCATCCTCTTCGGCCACCCTCTCCACCAGCATCTGGCGGTAATGGCTTACGGCCTCTCTGTCCTCTTCCGGTATGGCCACTTCCACCGGCTCCGAGTCCGGCTTGCCATCGTAGCTCAAGGCCTTCTCGGTAACCAGGTCAATAACGCCATGGAATGACTCATCGCTGCCCATCGGGAGCTGCACGGCAATGTACTTGGCGTGTAGGCGATCCTCTATCATACCAAGGGTTCGGGGGAAATCGGCCCCCACCCTATCCATCTTGTTGATGAAGCAGATGCGGGGGACGTGGTATCTATTAGCCTGGCGCCAAACGGTCTCCGACTGGGCCTCAACGCCGGCCACGCCATCGAAGACGACTACGCCGCCGTCAAGTACCCGCAGGCTGCGCTCCACCTCGGCGGTGAAGTCCACATGCCCCGGGGTATCTATAATATTGATGCGGTGCTCCCGCCAGTGAGAAGTGGTGGCCGCCGAGGTGATAGTGATGCCGCGCTGCCTCTCCTGCTCCATCCAGTCCATCACGGCGGTGCCCTCGTCCACGCCGCCTATCTTATAGGTACGGCCGGTGTAGTAAAGTATCCGCTCGGTGACCGTCGTCTTGCCAGCGTCGATATGGGCGATAATCCCGATGTTGCGCACCCGCTCAAGCGAGAAGCTCCTGGTAGGCATTATGTCCTCTATCTTTAATCTCTCTGATACTGTTTTCCCGGCCATTTTTATTACCATCTGTAATGAGCAAAGGCCCTGTTCGCCTCCGCCATCCTATGGGTGTCCTCCTTCTTTTTGGCCGTGGCTCCCTGTCCCTGCGAAGCGTCCAGTATCTCCGCCGCCAGCTTCTCGGCCATTGACTTACCCCCCCTGGCCCGGGCCGCTTTTACCAGCCAACGAAAGGCCAGGGAAAGACTGCGACTAGGCCGTACCTCCACCGGTACCTGATAGGTAGCCCCGCCGACACGGCGCGGCTTAACCTCCAGGAGAGGGGTCACGGTTTTCACCGCTAGCTCCAGGACACCAACCGGATCTTTTTTCTCTTTCTGCTCTATAATATCCAGGGCGCCGTATATGATACTTTCGGCGACAGATTTATCACCGTTTAGCATTATCCTGTTAATAAGCCGGGTTACTATCAGGCTGTTGAACCTGGCATCGCCCTTAATCTCTCTCTGAACTACTCCCGCCCGTCTTGGCATTTTGCCTCCTAGACCTCAGCCGTTTCCGGTGCTTTAGCCACAGCCGCCTTACCCCGTTTGCTGCCATACTTCGAGCGCCCCTGCTGGCGTTCAGCCACGCCGGTGGTATCCAGCGTCCCGCGGACAACATGGTAGCGAACACCGGGAAGATCGGGCACCCGCCCGCCGCGTATCAGCACCACCGAGTGCTCCTGCAGCTCATGGCCCTCACCGGGGATATAGGCCGTTACCTCCAGCCCGTTGCTCAGCCTGACCCGGCAGATCTTTCTCAGGGCCGAGTTGGGCTTTTTGGGTGTGGCCGTCCTCACCTGGACGCAGACCCCCCGCTTCTGCGGCGAGCCCTTAGCGGAATAAGTCGTCCTGTTCTTCAGGGCGTTGTATATATAACGCAAGGCCGGTGTTTTAGACTTCTTGGCGGCCTTCTTGCGCCCTTTTCTAACCAGCTGATTTACTGTAGGCATTACTGTTTATCAACCCCTCAAGTAGTCCGGACAATTAGAAAGGATGAGCGAAGGCTCATCCTTTATTTTCCTGACAGCAGCTCGAGATAGATTTCAACCCGCTTCAGGACATAGCTGAACCACGAACAATACGGAAGTCTAGCACAGCCTAAAATAAATGTCAATGATATCCGGCTGTATATAAGCCCTTCCAGCCTTCTTGACAATAAGCCGCCGGTATGATATTTTACCTTTTGAAAGCATCGTGTGGAGATAATGGAATTGAACATCACCCCCCGAAGCTACTATTACGGCTATTTTACGTTTACCTGGCGCCTAAAAGCGCCTGGGGGGTACTGGCATGACTGCTAACTAGAGCGGAAGCTCACAAAACCTGAAAAGAGTCTTAAAGTCAAACCTCCCCGGTGGGAGGATTTTTTTTGGCCTTTTCCAGGCCGTCGAACAGCAAAATATGACAGGGGGAGAAAATGATCATAATGAAGAAAGACGCCAAACCGAAGGAGATACAGCACGTTATAGATGAAGTGAAAAAGTACGGCCTGAGGGCGGACGTCTCCCGTGGGCAGTTCCGCACCGTCATCGGCCTAGTGGGTGACGAGCTTAAGATACCATTTGCTCACCTGGCCGCCCTACCCGGCGTCAAGGAAGCCCGCATGGTTGAGACGCCTTACAAGCTTATCAACCGCGAGTACAACGACCTTTCCGCCGAGGGCGAAAGCTATACTATTAAGGTTGGTAACGTGGAGATAGGCGACGGCGAGCCGGTGTTCATCGCCGGCCCCTGCGCCGTGGAGACCCGCCAGCAATTGATGGAGACGGCCGAGCAGGCCAGAGAGGCCGGCGCCCATATCCTCAGGGGCGGCGTCTTCAAACCCAGGACCTCCGTCCACTCCTTCCAGGGCCTGGGCTCCGCCGGCCGTGACGAGGCCGAGGAAGCGCTGGGCTGGCTCAGGGAGGCCGGGCGGCAGTTCAATATGCCAGTGCTGACCGAGGTCAGGGGTGAGAACCAGGTTGACCTGGTGGCGGAATATGTGGATATACTGCAGATAGGATCCAGGAATATGTATGACCAGGACTTGCTGGGCGCAGTAGCCAGGAAGGACAAGCCGGTGCTTTTCAAGCGGCACTTCGGCGCCAGCATCGAGGAGTTTCTCTGCTTCGCCGAGTACATCGCCGCCGAGGGCAATAAAGACATAATCCTCTGCGAGCGGGGCATAGTGCCGGTAGGCAAGGGCAAGAGCTTCACCAGGTATACCCTCGACCTGGCCGCCGTGCCGGTAGTGCAGCGGGAGACCTACCTGCCCATAATCGTCGACCCCAGCCACGCCACCGGCCGCCGTGACCTCATCTCCAGCATGAGCCTGGCCGCCGTCGCCGCCGGCGCCAGCGGCCTGATGATTGAGACGCACCACAACCCCGAGGAGGCGCTGGTGGACGCCCAGCAGATGGTTACACCGGCCGAGCTTAAGGATATAATAGACGCCTGTCGCCGCATCAGCCGGGAAACGACGGCCAGCCGTTAGAATGATGTCAGTATGAAGAAACTAAGCGTTAATCTGGGCAGCCGCAGCTACGAGGTTGCCATCGGCTCCGGCCTGCTGGCCCAGGCGGGCCGGTATCTGAATGGTTTGGGCCTGGGGCCGCAGGTGGTCATCATCACCAACCCGGAGGTGCGGCGGCTTCACGGCCAAAAACTGGAGGAATCGCTGGCCACTGCGGGCCTCAGCGCCATCACCCTGGAGGTGGCCGAAGGCGAGGAGCAGAAGTCGCTGGAGACGGCCGGCTGGCTCTATAACGAGCTGTCCCGGCTCAGCGCCGAGCGGTCAACCCCTATCCTGGCCCTGGGTGGCGGCGTCATCGGCGACCTGGCCGGTTTCGTGGCCGCCACCTATATGCGCGGGGTACCCCTGGTGCAACTGCCGACCACCTTGCTGGCCCAGGTGGACTCCAGTATCGGCGGCAAGGTGGCTGTAAACCACGGTCAACTTAAAAACAACATCGGCGCCTTCTACCAGCCCCGGCTGGTCTTGAGCAATACTTCCGCCCTGAAAACGCTGCCGGCCAGGGAGTTCGCCAACGGGCTGGCGGAGGTCATAAAAAGCGCCGTTATCGGGGACGGGAACCTCTTCGCCTTCCTGGAAGCCAACCTGGACAGCATCAAAGGCCAGGAGGGAGAGGCCCTTGAGGAAATTGTCTTCCGCTCCGCCCGAATCAAGGCAGCCGTGGTGGAGAAGGACGAGACAGACCAGGGCTTGAGGAATGTCCTCAACTTCGGCCACACAGTAGGCCACGGCATCGAGACGGCCTCCGGCTTTATGATCGGGCACGGCGCCGCAGTGGCGATAGGTATGCTGGCCGCCGCCGCCGTTTCACAGCGACTGGGGCTATTTGGTGAGGATGAGCTTGCCCGGCTTAAGGCGCTTATCCATGCCGCCGGCCTGCCCACTGAAGTCTCCGGCGGTAAAGTAAAGGACATTCTAGCGGCTATGCGGCATGATAAAAAGATACAGGGCGGCCGTATGAGGCTCGTTCTGCCGCGGGCCATCGGCGATGTTATCATAAGCGATGAAGCTGAACTATCCCTGGTGGAGGAGGTTCTCACCGGTTGAAATGAATAAGCCCAGGATTTGTGCCGTTATTAAAGATAAGAAAGCGGACGTGGCCGGGATTGGGCCGCTGGCCGACCTCTTCGAGCTGCGTATTGACCTCGTTGACGACGGCTGGGAGGATATAGCCGGCCGGCTCACCAAACCCTGGATAGCCACCAACCGCCTGGCTGAAGAAGGCGGCCACTGGGGGGAAAGCGAAGCTCGCCGCAAGGAAGAGCTGCTCAAGGCCCTGGGCCTGGGGGCGGCTATCATTGATATTGAGCTGGGCACGCGAAATCTGGATAAATTCGTGCCGCTTATTAAGAAGAGGGCGGAGTGCCTTATCTCGTATCACGATATGGATGCCACGCCACCGTTGGAACGCTTAAAAAAGATTGTTACCCGCCAGCTGGCCGCAGGCGCCGACATCGCCAAGGTGGTTACCACCGCCGGCAGCTTCGAGGACAATTTCACGGTGCTGAAGCTAATTGGTGAGTTCCCCCGGGATAGAATAATCGCCTTCTGCATGGGGCCGGAGGGCCGCTTGAGCCGCGTGCTGTGCCCCCTGCTCGGCGGCCAGTTCACCTACGCCGCTATAACCGAAGGCGGCCAGTCGGCCTCCGGGCAGCTTACGGTGAGTCAGCTCGCCAGCCTGTATAATATGGTAGGCAAATGATGATAACGGCAAATACAAAAATATGCGGCCTTATCGGCAACCCGGTGGAGCACTCCATGTCACCGGCGATGCACAACGCCGCCTTCACCGCCAGCGGGATTGATTTCATCTACATTCCCTTCCGGGTGGAAAAAGAACGGCTGGAAGAGGCCATCGGCGGCCTGCGCGGCCTGAACATCCGCGGCCTGAATGTCACCATTCCCCACAAGGTGGCCGTCATCCCCTTCCTGGACGGGCTGGACGAGCTGGCCGAAAAGATTGGCGCCGTCAACACCATCGTCAACGACGATGGCCGCCTGACCGGCCACAACACCGACGCCGGCGGTTTCTTGAGGGCGCTGACGGAGAGCGGTATTGAGCCGACGGGCAAGAAGGTGGTCGTCCTGGGGGCCGGCGGTGTCGCCCGGGCCATAGCCTTCACCCTGGCTGAAAACGGAGCCAGTCCGCTAATCATGAACAGAAAGCTGGAATTCGGCTGGGCAGTCGGCCTGGCCGGCCAGCTGGAGCAGGCTTTCAATATAAAGGTGGAAGCGCTGGAGCTTACCAAGACCAACCTGGAGGCGGCCCTGCGCCGGGTCGATATCCTGGTCAACGCCACCAGTGTCGGCATGAGCCCCAACACGGACGATACGCCCGTCCCCCGCCGGCTGCTCAAGCCGGAAATGGCCGTTTTCGATGTCGTCTACAACCCCCGCAAGACCAGGCTGCTGGCCGAAGCCGGAGCCGCCGGCGCCGTAACCATCAGCGGCCTGGAGATGCTAGTGTGGCAGGGGGCGCTGGCCTTTGAGGTGTGGACTGGCCGTAAGGCCCCGGTGGCCTTGATGAGAGAAGAAGCCTTAAAGGCGCTGGGGGATAATGAAGACTAACATAGCCCTGATAGGTTTTATGGCCGCCGGCAAGACGGCCGTGGCCCGGCAGTTGGCGCAGCGACTGGACAAGAAGCTAGTGGAGCTCGACGCCCTCATTGAGCAGCGAGCCGGCAAGACGGTGGCCCGAATATTCGCCGAGGACGGTGAGACAGCCTTCCGGGAGTGGGAGATTGCGCTTATCAAGGAGGTGGCCGTCGCCAGGAACCAGGTTATCGCCACCGGCGGCGGTATTGTCCTTAATACGATAAACGTAGACCGGCTGCGCCAGGGGGGTGTCATCGTCTACCTTGAGGCCTCACCAACGGCCATCCTCAAGCGGGCCCAGGCCTCTACCGCGGTAAGGCCGCTGCTGGCCGGCGAGGATAAGGCCGGGATTATAGAGAAGATGCTGCGCTTCCGCCAGCCCTACTACGACCGGGCGGCCGATATCCGCCTGGATACCTCCGCCATAGCGGTGAACGCCGTCGCCGGCAGGATAATCGAGCTGCTGAAACAGTATGAAGATTTCACTCCATAAAAGCCAGTTAGAAGGCAACCTGGCCGCCCCACCCTCCAAGAGCTATACCATCCGGGGGCTGATGGCGGCTGCCCTGGCGCATGGCCAGAGCCGGTTAACAGACCCCCTGACCTCCGACGATAGCGAAGCCGCCGGGGAAGTGCTGGGACAGGTGGGCGTCGACCTAAGCCGGTCTGAGAGTAGCTGGGGGATACGGGGAGGTCATCTAAAGGAGCCGGTAAAAGACCTTTTCTGCCGTGACTCTGCGGCCACCATGCGCTTTATGGCGGCCATCTGCTCATTAGTGCCGGGGCGCTGCCGGCTGGTACCGGGGCCTTCCCTGGCTAAAAGGCCCATCCAGCCGCTGCTGGAGGCCCTGGGACAGCTGGGGGTATCCTGCCACGCCGAGGGTAGCGCCGTGGTAGTTGACGGCGGCCGCCTGAGAGGGGGCACGGTTGAGATGACCGGAGACATAAGCTCCCAGTTTATCTCCGCCCTGCTGCTCGTCTCCCCGCTGGCCGAAGAAGGCGCCGTCATCCGCCTGACGACACCCCTTGCGTCCGCACCGTATATAGAGATGACCCTGGATACAATGAATCACTTCGGCATAGGCGTAGAGACCTCAGCCGACCTGCGGCAGTTCGCCATCTCACCGCAGGCCTACCGGCCGGCCGGCTACCGTGTGGAGGGGGACTGGTCATCGGCGTCCTACTTCCTGGCCCTGGGGGCCGCCGCCGGCCAAATATCGGTGAGTAATCTCAACAGAAATAGTTTGCAGGGTGACAAGATAGTGCTAAACTTACTTAAGGAAATGGGCGCCAGGGTAGATTCAAACGGCGATACCGTCACCGTGAGCCGGTCTGGGCTTACGGCCATAACCGCCGACCTTGCCGACTCAATTGACCTCTTGCCCACGGTAGCCGCCCTGGCGGCGCTGGCTGAAGGCCGCAGCGTCTTAAACGGCATAAGCCGCGCCCGTCTCAAGGAATCAAACCGGGTGGCGGCGGTGGCCGAAGGGCTGGGCCGGATGGGCATAAGCGTAACCGAGGCAGAAGACCGGCTTACCATACACGGCGGTAGGCCGAGGGGGGCTGTCATAGACAGTCACGGCGACCACCGCATCGCTATGGCCTTCGCCATCCTGGGAGCCGCTATCGGCGGCACCACCATAGAGGGGGCGGAGTGCGTCGCCAAGACCTACCCCGGCTTCTGGCAGAATCTTAAAAAGGTAGGAGGCAGGTTAGAGATTGATGGATAACAGCTTGGGTAAGTCCTTTGCCATAACCAGCTTCGGCGAGAGCCACGGTGACTGTATCGGCATCGTCATCGACGGCTGCCCCGCCGGCCTGGGCATTAACGTGGACGATATCCAGCATGAGCTGGACAAGAGGAAGGCCGGAGCCAGGGTAGCCTCCACTGCCCGCCGTGAGGACGATAAGATTGAGATCTTCTCCGGCATCTTCGGCGGACGCACCACCGGCGCCCCCATCTGCCTTATTATCTGGAACAAGGATATAGATTCCAGCGAGTACGATGTTATCAAGAACCTGCCCCGACCCGGCCACGCCGACTACGCCGCCAGGGTTAAATACGGCGGCTTCAACGACTTCCACGGCGGCGGCCGTTTCTCCGGTCGCATCACCGCCGGTTTCGTGATGGCCGGCTCCATCGCCATCAAGCTACTGGCCACCACCGGGATAGAGGTGCTGGCCCACACCGTTGAGATAGGCGGCATCCCGGCGGCGGCCAAGAGTATCGACGAGATAAGGGCCAACATAGGCCTGAACGAGGTGAACTGCGCCGACGCCGAGGCGGCGGCCATGATGGTGGCCGCTATCGAGAAAGCCAAGCGCCAGGGTGACAGCCTGGGCGGCATCATAGAGGGTATGGCCCTGAACGTCCCCGTCGGCCTGGGCGAGCCCGTCTTCGATACCCTGGAGGGTAACCTGGCCAAGGCCTTCTACGCCATCCCGGCGGTCAAGGGAATGGAGTTCGGCGCCGGTTTCGCCGCCGCCAGGATGACGGGCTCCCGTAACAACGACCAGCTAACCATCAAACAGGGCAAGATAACGGCGCTATCCAACAACGCCGGCGGTATATCCGGCGGTATTTCCAACGGCATGCCCATAGTGGCCCGGGTAGCCGTCAAGCCCACTCCGTCCATCGGTCAAGCGCAGCCGACGGTAGACATGGCCATAATGGAGAAGGCCGAACTGGTTATCAAGGGAAGGCATGATGCCTGTATCGTGCCCCGGGCGGTAGCCGTGGTGGAATCCATGATGGCCATAACCCTGGCTGACTTCGCCCTGCGGGCGGGGCTGATTCCGAGGGTGCTGAAATGAGCCTGGAAGAGCTACGCCGGAAGATAGACGATACCGACGCCCGGATTGTGAGCCTCATCGCCCAGCGGGCCAAGCTGGCCACCGAGATTGGCGGCGAGAAAAGGAAACAGGACCGGCAGATTGAGGACCCGCAGAGGGAAGAGGCCATCCTGGAGAACGTACGGCGACTGGCACGGCAGGAAGGCATCAACGAGCTTGACACCGAGGCCATCTACCGCCAGATAGTGATCACCGCCCGCAGCCTGCAGGGGGTTACCGTCGCCTTTCAGGGGGAGATCGGCGCCTACAGCGAAGAGGCCGCCTTCCGCTACTTCGGCCAGGATATCCAGGTCAAGCCCTTTGAGAGCCTGGATGAGGTCTTCAAGGCCGTGGAGCAGGAGAGGGCCAAGTTCGGCATAGTTCCCATAGAAAACTCGCTGGAGGGCAGCATAGCCAAGGTCTACGACCTGCTCCTAGACTCAAGCCTGAAGGTGGCCGGCGAGATAGAGCTGCGTGTCTCCCACGCCTTAATCGCTAACCCGGGGACGACGCTGGACTCCATAAAGAAGATTTACTCCCACCCCCAGGCCTTGGGGCAGTGCCAGGCCTTCCTCAAGCACCTTGAGGCCGAGCTTATCCCTACCTACGACACCGCCGGCGGCGTCAAGCTGATAAAGGAAAAGGGCATAGCCAACGGCGGCGCCATCGCCAGCGCCAGGGCGGCGGAAATCTATAATATGAAGGTTATCGCCAACCAGATTGAGGACAGCCCCAACAACTTCACCCGCTTCTTCATCCTGGCCAGGCAGGACTCACCGCCGACGGGCCGGGACAAGACTTCCATCGTCTTCTCGGTGAAGCACAAACCGGGGGCCCTCTTCGCCTTCCTGGAGGACCTGGCGCAGCGCAAGCTAAACCTCACCAAGATTGAATCCCGGCCCACCCGCGAAAAACCCTGGGAGTACAACTTCTATCTGGACTTCGAGGGTCATCGTGAGGACAAGGCTGCCAGGGAGGCCCTGGCGGGACTGGGCGACCTGGCCATTTACATCAAGGTGCTGGGCTCCTACCCCCGGGCCAGGAAGTAGGGAGGCCGATGAAAATCTCCATAATCGGCGGCACGGGCAAGATGGGACGGTGGCTGGCCCGCTTTCTTAAGAATGAAGGTAAAGAGGTTATCCTGATTGGCCGCAACGAGGCCAGGCTGGCCGAGGCCGGCGCTGAACTCGGCCTGGCCACCGCCACCGATATAGCCGCCGCCGGCAGTGCCGATGCCATTATTATATCCGTCCCCATCGACAGCTTTGAAGAGGTAGTCGCCTCCCTGAGCCCCCATACCAGCGACGGGCAGATTATCATGGACATCACCTCCGTCAAGGCGGCGCCGGTGGCCGCCATGCACCGCCATATTAAAAAGGGAACCGCACTGGGCACGCACCCCGTCTTCGGCCCCGGCGCCAGGGGTGTGGCCAACCAGAACTTCGTCCTCACCCCCACCATCCCGGCTGAGGAGGCTCTGGCGGAGAGGGTGAAGGGCTTTCTTACCGCCAGGGGAGCAGATGTTAAGCTGATGACGCCGGCCCAGCACGATGAGATGATGGCCGTCGTCCTGGGGCTGTCCCATTTCATCGCCATCGTGGCAGCGGACAGCCTACTCAAGCTGGACAAGCTCACACAGCTGGAGGCGGTATCCGGCACCACCTACAAGGTGCTGCTGACGCTGGTGGAAAGCGTCCTCTCCGAAGACCCCGGGCTATATGCCTCCCTGCAGATGAACCTACCCGGGCTGGGCGATATCGAAGAGGTCTTCCTGGGCAGTTGCCATGACTGGGCGGATATGGTGAAAAGCGGCGCCCGGCAGAAGTTCATCAGCCGGATGGAAGAGCTTAAACGCCGCCTGGAGCAGGGCAACCCGGATTTCGGCAAGGCCTACCAGAATATGTACCGCATAGCCGAGGGGCGGTAGCTACTTCCCGGCCAGCATCTTGTCGAACTCTACCTGATTGAAGCCGACCATCACGTCGTCACCGACGGTGATGACAGGCACGCTGAGCTGCCCGGAGAGGTGAATCATCTTGTGTGCCTCTTCCTGATCGGCGGCCACGTCTATATCCTTAAAGGGGATTTCCTTCTTCTTGAAGTAGGCCTTGGCCCTCTTGCAGATGGGGCAATTGGGCGTGGAATAGATGACCACCTCCCTGGCGGTTTTCCTGCCGGCCCCTTTCTTCTCCGTCATTCCGCTCACCTCCTGGCTACTTGCCGGGTTAGGCTCTATGATTGCTGCTGATGTTATTACTCCGCCGGGCCGTTGTCAACAATAATACTATTGACAGCCTGAAGCTACCAGTAGTAACATCTATCCGAGGAGTTGCTATTCAATGAGTTTCCTTAAGGGGCTGGCGCTTACCTTTCTCAGCCTGCTCCTTTTTCTTTCCCTGGTTCTCTTCGGCCAGGCGCTAACCCTGAACATGACGGCGCTAAATGCCGATTTCGTAGCGGACCAGATTGACAGCCTGGATGTCCCCTCCCTGGTTAACGAGTCTCTGGACGACGAAGAGTTCCCCGCGGAGTTCCGGGCATCGCTTGATAGCTCCCTGCCGGCCATCGAAAGCTGGGCCAAAGAACAGCTGACGGCCGCCATCGACCCCACCTACGACTACCTGCTGGGCCGGAGCCAGGATATTAATCTGCCGGTCATTCTCAAGGACACCGTTCTTGACCCGGTAGGCATCAGATCTCTGCTGGAGGACGTGGACTTAACGGCCCTGGTGGAGGATTATCTAAACGATGAGTCGGTCCTGGCGGTGCCTCCGGGGAGAGAGTTCCTGAACGACTACCTTGAAGCCGCCGTTATGGAGACCGTCGGCGAGCTTGAGCCCTGGGTAAAAGACCAGGCGGCATCGGTAGTCGAGCCGGTCACCGATTACCTGCTGGGCAACAGCACCGATATCAATGTCACCATCTCCCTGGCGCCGGTGATGAACGCCCTCCACGATAACCTGCGCCAGGCGTTCCTGGCCTCGCCGCCGCCGGAACTGGCCGGCCTGCCCCCGGCCCAGATTCAAACTGATTTCAACCAGATCTGGCAGGATTTCTCCCTTAATCTGCCGGCCAGCTACGATCTTGACGAAGCGCTGCTGGGGACGGAGATCGAGACCGATTTCGCCGAGGCCCTGACCGAGGCCGAGGAGGCCCTAGACACGGCCAGCGATATCATCGGCTTCTACCAGGCCGGTTTCATAGCCCTGATAGCCTTTATTCTGCTCACCATCGGCGGCATCGTCCTGATCCAGCGCAATGTGCGGGGAAGCACCCGCCTGCTGGGAATCATCTTCCTCATATACGGCCTGATTGAATACGCCGGAATCCTGATTATTAAAAGCGTCACCGAATCGGAACTCCCCGGTGATATCCCGGCATCCCTGGAGAAGTGGCTCATCGGATTAACCGCCGATGTCCTGGCGCCACTGGCGATTGTGTCCATTGTCATCATGGCCGTAGGCGCCGCCCTGCTGATTACCTCCTTTGTCTACCGGCGGCAACAGACCGAAGCCTGAGTCCGGCGGCCTATCTTCCCTCCCCCGCTTAACCTTTAACGCCATATATGCTATGCTATAAACAAAGCAATAAAGTTGACCCTTTGTAGCTAGATTTTGAGCCAAGCATGAGATTGGGACCCCTTGAAATAGTAATAATACTGGCAGTCGTCCTCGTCATCTTCGGAGCGACGAAGATGACGGACGTGGGCAAGCGCATCGGCGGCGGCGGCAAGGGTAAATCCGGCGGCCGCGCCGGCAGCGAAACGAAGGCGGCGCCCATCCGCCACCCCCGTCTGCAAATGACCGGTATCTTCATCGTAGTCGCCGGCGCCATCATGCTGGCCATCAGCTACGGTCTGTTCAAGCTGGTCGGCGCCGTGGGTATCTGGGCAGTCGTCCTCATCGCCGTCGGCGTGACGATGGTAATCATCTCCCGCCGCCGTTAAGACGGTATTGGCCGGCTACCCGGCCGGGTATCTCCACCTTGACACCCATAGGGGCCGATGTTACACTTCTGGCTGGCCGAACGCACAGGTATTATGTCTGTAAAAAGGGTGGGCATAGCCTACCATCCGCTGAACGAAGCCGCTCACTCCCTGGCCAAGAAACTGGCCCGATATCTGGATGACAGCGGTGTCCCCGCCTGGCTGTGCTCCGCCTGGGAAACAGGTAAACTCAAGGCCGAGGTGCCCGGGACGGACCTGGTGCTGACCGCCGGCGGCGACGGCACCATCCTGAGGGTAGCCCAGGTGGTGATGGGCCACGGAGTCCCCATTACCGGCATCAACCTGGGCCAGCTTGGCTTTCTGGCCGAAATAAGAGCCGATGAAATTATGGACAGGCTGCCCGGCCTGCTGGATGGCAAGGGCTGGATTGATGAACGCACCGTGCTTGAAGCCAGACTTACCCCCGCCGCCGGGGAGAAGAGCGGCGAGACTTTCTACGCCTTAAACGATGTCGTCGTTGCCCGCGGCGGCATAGCCCGAATAATCTACGTGGAGGCCAGCATCAACTCAAAACGGCTAGCCAAATACAAGGCGGACGGCGTTATAGTGGCCACCGCCACCGGCTCCACCGGCTACTCTCTTTCCGCCGGTGGCCCGGTGCTGCCTCCGCAGGCGGACGATTTTCTGCTGACGCCTATCCTCCCCCATCCCGGCCCGGCCTACGGCCTGGTGCTGGAGCCGAATACAGTTGTCGGCCTCAAGGTGCGCACCTACCACCAGGCGACGCTGTCCGTCGACGGCCATCTGAACCGGGAGCTTTCAACCGGCGACAGCCTGACCGTGAAACGCAGCGACACCAGGGTCCGTTTCCTGAGATCGAGCCCGCGTGACTATTTTTACACCACACTGGAACAAAAACTGAAGGTGAACCGCCAATGACCGCCGTAAAAGCCACCATTAACGACGCCACCCAGATTCACCAGATGGTCAACTCCCTGGCCAGCCAGGGAGAGATGCTGGCCCGACCCCTGAGTGAGATATACGAGAACATCAGGGACTACTTCGTCATCCGACAGGGGGAGAAAGTAGTCGCCTGCGCCGGCCTGCATGTGAACTGGGCCGACCTGGCCGAGATTAAGTCACTGGCGGTCAACCCGGATAACCAGAACCAGGGGCTGGGTGAAAAGCTGGTGTCCGCCTGCCTTGCCGAGGCCGGTGAGCTGGGCATCGCCACCATCTTCTGCCTGACCTACAAGCCAAACTTTTTCCAGAAATGCGGCTTTACTCTGGTGAAGAAGACCGACCTGCCGCACAAGGTCTGGGGGGAGTGCTATCGCTGTCCCAAGTTCCCCGATTGCGATGAAGAAGCGCTGATATTATATCTGAACAAGGAAAAGTAACTTGTCTGAAAAGACACTGTCCAGCCAGCAGATCTATGACGGCCGCATCCTCAAGCTGAAGGTAGACACCGTCAGGTTGCCCAGCGGCCGGGTGTCCAAACGGGAGATTGTAGAGCACGACGACAGCATCGCCATCGTGGCCATTGACGGAGATGACAACGTTCTACTGGTGAAACAGTTCCGCAAGGCGGTGGAGAAAGAGGTATTGGAGATACCGGCCGGCGGCATAGAGCCCGGTGAGGAGCCGGTGGCCGCCGTCAAGCGGGAACTGCGCGAGGAAACCGGCTTCCTGCCCAAACGGGTGGAGAGGATAGGCGGTTTTTACTCGGCGCCGGGCTACTCCTCAGAGTTCCTGCATCTGTTTATTGCCAGCGACCTGACCCCCAAAAAGCTCCAGGCCGAAGATACCGAGAGCATCAAGGTAGAGCGAGTGCCCGTCTCCCAGATTCTGGAGCTTATCCGTACCGGCGCCATCAGCGACGCCAAGAGCGTTACCGGGCTGCTTATGCTCCTCTTTCTCTACCTGGCCAAACCGGTCGAGAACTAGCCGAGCTGGCCGGAGAGCTGCTTGCCGCCGAGCAGGTGCAGATGCAAATGAGGCACCAGCTGCCCGCCCTGTTGGCCACTGTTTATCACCAGGCGGAATCCCTTACCCCAGAGACCTTCCCTCTTGGCTATTTCAATGGCCGTGGTCATCATATGGGGTAACAGGTTTTCGTCTTCCCCGGTGAGACGGGTGACGGAAGAGATGTGCTTCTTGGGGATAATCAGCAGGTGCACCGGCGCCTGGGGATGGATATCACGGAAAACCATAACGCGACTGTCATGAAAGAGGATATCCCCGGGATTGGTGCCTTCCACTATCTGGCAGAATACGCAACTCATTGCCGGCCTCCTTCTTCCCGTTTCTTGCTGTATTTGGCCCTGCCCGCGGCAAAAAGGTCGCCGCCGCCGGTATCGTAGACGACAATAACCGGCATGTTCTCCACTTCCAGCCGGAGCATGGCCTCCGGCCCCAGCTCCGGGTAGGCGATTACCTCGGCCTTCTGCACCGCTTTTGCCAGCAGGGCGCCGGCGCCACCGGTGGCCGCCAGGTAGATGGCCCGGCTACGCCGCATAGCCTCTTTTACCTCCGCCGAGCGGTCTCCCTTGCCTATCATAACCCTGAGACCGGCAGCCAGCAGGGGCGGCGTGTAGGCATCCATGCGGCCGCTGGTGGTGGGGCCGGCAGCGCCGCTGGCTCTACCCGGCCGGACCGGCGACGGCCCCATATAGTACAGCGTCTGCCCGGCAAGCTCAAAGGGCAGTTTATTCCCTTCTTCCAGGACGGTCACCAGTCTCCTATGGGCGGCGTCACGGGCGGTGTAGATGACCCCGCTCAGCAACAGGCTGTCACCGGCGGTCAGCTTATCTATTATGTCAAGTGAAATGGGCGAACTCACGCTGACGGTCACTAGAGCACCACCTCCCGGTGGCGGGCGCTGTGGCACTGGAGGTTAACGGCCACCGGCAGGCTGGCCATATGGCTGGGCATTACAGTAGCGTGGACGGCCAGGGCGGTGACGCTGCCGCCATAGCCCATCGGCCCTATACCCATGGAGTTGACGGCGGCCAGGACACCCTTCTCCAGGGTGGCCGCATCGGGGTCATCGCTGGGCTGGCCGACGGGCCGCAGCAGGGCCTTCTTGGCCTCCAGCATGGCCTTCTCAGCAGTGGCGCCGATACCCAGGCCGATAATCAGAGGGGGGCAGGATTTGCCACCCGCCGCTGCCACAGTATCGGTCACCAGGCCAACTATGCCCCGATGCCCCGCCGCCGGCGGCAGCATGGCCAGGCGGCTCATATTCTCGGCGCCACCTCCCTTGACCATAAGGGAAATCTTAAGCCTGTCGCCGGGGGCAATCTCGGTATGGATGACGGGCGGGGTGTTGTCGCCAGTGTTACACCGCTCTGACAGGGGCTTTTCAACCATAGACGGGCGCAGGTAGTTCTCCCCG
>DAOUZU010000065.1 GCA_030665535.1 Dehalococcoidia bacterium | reverse complement strand
TTTGCTTTTTCTTCATTTTTCTGACCGGACCGCCGGCAACCTCTTTGAGATGGTCCATTATTTTAGCCGTCAGCAGCATCTGCCTTACCTGCTCCCGGCTTTCCTCCGTGTTCAGCTTATTCTTCTCCTCCACCTCGTCCTCAGCCCCTTTTACCAGGTTTTCAATGTGCCCGTCAATCTCTTTGTCAACAACACCTATTTTCTGGTTAAGGGCAATCTGGCCCAGCACCAGTGACCACTGGACTCTCTCCTCGGCCGTCGGGCGGTATTCCTTTCTCAGGTTGTCTACCGATATCTTGGAGAGCCTGTCTTGGAATTCCTCTGGGCTTCTGGAAGCATACTGCCAGCGCTTAAGCTGCTGGTTAATCATGCGCTCAACCTCAATATCCACCAGAACGGGCGGATAGGCCACTTGGCTCATCTTGGTAGCGTCTTTTATCAGGGTGTCCTCAAAATCCTGCATAGCCGTCTTCTCGGCTCTCTCTTTGAGGCTCGCCGATACCCGTCCTTTGAGGTCCGCAACGGTCTTAAACTCAGGATTCATCCCTTTGGCGAACTCCTCGTCCAGCGGTGGCAGCTTCTCCTCTTTCACTTCAATAATCTTAACCTTATAGAGGGCCTCTTTGCCGGCCAGCTCTTTGCGGCCGTAGTCCTCAGGGAAGGTGAGCTTGAACTCCTTGTCATCGTCTCTTTTCAGGCCCACCAGCTCCTGGGAAAAACCTGGCGCCGGGTAGTTGGCATCGGCATGCACCGGATACTGGGCCCCTTTCTGACTCATGAACGGCTTGCCGTCGACACTGGCTTCGATATCAAATACAGCCAGGTCGCTGAGCTTAACAGGCCGCTCCACGGGCTCATAGGTGGCCTTCTGATGGCGAAGCTGCTCCATTATGGCTTTTACCTCGGTAGCCTTGATCCTTACCGGTTTCGGCTTGAGCCTGATGCTCTTATATTTGCCCAGCTCCACGGTGGGCGGCAGCGGTATCGTCGCCGTAAAAACTAGTGGTTCGTTTTTTGTCACCTCGACAGTTGGCCGGGCAAAGGGGATAATCTCCTGCTTGGTGATAGCCTCCTGGGTAAGCCGGGGCAACAGATCGCTTAAGGACTCTTCTGTTAGCTTCTCACGGCCGATATGGCGTTCCAGAATCTCCCTGGTGGCCTTACCGGCACGGAAGCCGGGAATATCCACCTTCTTTACCAGGCGGCGGTAGGCGCTCTCCATTGAACGCTCCACCTCCGCTGCTTCCACCTCAATGGTCAGTATCGCCTGCATGTTCTCTTCTTTTTTATCGGTTACCTTCAATATCTCTCCTTATGAATCTGACTCGTCCGCCAGGCGCAGGTGTAAATCTTCCAACTGCTCGGCGCTAACCGGCGACGGGGCATTGAATACGGTATCGGCGGCGTTCTGGTTCTTGGGAAAGGGTATCACCTCTCTTATGGACTCCTCCCCTGAAAGTAGCATAACAACGCGGTCAATGCCAGCGGCCACGCCGCCGTGAGGTGGTGCGCCATACTCGAAGGCCTCCAGCAGGTGACCGAAGCGGTCTGAAATCTCGTCGTCGCTGTAGCCCAGCAGCCTGAAGACCTTTCGTTGCAACTGGCTTGTGTGTATCCTGATGCTGCCGCCGGCAATCTCATTACCGTTTAAGACCATATCGTAGTGGCGGCTGCGTGCCTTCTGCGGGGCCGTGTCCAGGAGTGGTATATCCTCGTCCGGCGGGGTCGTAAAGGGGTGGTGCATGGCCGCCCAGCAGCCCTGCTCTGGGCTCCAGTAGAATAACGGAAAATCTATGATAAAGACAAAGGCCAACTGGTCATCCGCGGCCAGCTTGAGCCGCCGCCCTATCTCCAGGCGCAACTCACCCAGCACGGTGCTTACTATATCATTCTCTCCGGCCACTATTAGTAGCAGGTCGCCGCCGCCGGCTTCCATACGACTGGCCATCTCCTTAATCTGTTCAATGTTGAGGAACTTGGCCGCCACCGACTTGACCATATCCATCGTCAGGGTCTCTAAATCCGTGACCGCATCGCTAAGCGATATGGTCACCAGGCCGCCGGCGCCCCGGTCTTTGGCCAGCTTGCCAAGCTCGTCAAGCTGGTGGCGGCTGTAACCGCCGCAGCCGGGGGCCAGAATACCCTTAACCTTGCCGCCGCCGGCCAGGGCGGAGGTGAATACTTTAAAATCGGTGGTGGTGGCGGTGTCCGACAGGTCAGATATCTCCAGGCCGAAGCGTAAATCCGGCTTATCCGTGCCGTAGCGCTCCATGGCCTCAGCGTAGGTCATCCGGGGAAATGGTCTGCTGAATTTAAGGTGAGGAGTCACCGTTTCCGCCAGGCCGCTGAATAGCTCCTCAAGCAGGCCTAGTATGTCCTCCTCGTCAACAAAGCTCATCTCTACATCTAGCTGGGTGAACTCCGGCTGACGGTCGGCGCGGGTGTCCTCGTCACGAAAACACTTGGCTATCTGGTAGTACTTCTCCAGCCCGGCCACCATCAGCAGCTGTTTGGCCTGCTGCGGCGACTGAGGCAGGGCGTAGAAACTGCCCGGCTGGATACGGCTGGGCACCAGGTAATCACGGGCGCCCTCCGGGGTGCTCTTAATCAAAATCGGTGTTTCCACCTCAAGAAAGCCTTTTTGGTCAAGAAAGCGGCGTAGGTACTGATAGACCCGGTGTCTCAGTATCAGGTTATCCCTCATCCTGGGCCGCCTCAGGTCCAGGTAGCGGTATTTCAGGCGGATGGCCTCATCCACCTCAAGGTCATCGTTAATATTGAAAGGCGGCGTTTTGGCGGCGCCGAGTATGCGGGCTTCATCGGCCAGCACCTCTATATAGCCGGTGGGCAGGGCCGGGTTTTCCGTTCCCGACGGGCGCAGGGAGACCTCACCGCTCACCTGGAGGACGAACTCATTGCGCAGCCGGCTGGCCGTCTTATGGCTTTGCGGAGACCGCTCCGGGTTGAAGACGACCTGGGTAATGCCATCCCTGTCCCTTAAATCAATGAAGATAAGGCCGCCGTGGTCACGGCGGCGGTGCACCCAGCCGGCCAGGGTTACCTTGGTCCCGGCCTGCTCCTTGCCTAGTTCTGCGCTGTTGTGAGTCTTGAGCAAAGCATCCCCTGGCCTGTAAAGCTGAATCAGGGCTGATTATAGCCTATGGAAGGGGTCTTCTTCAAACCGGAATAACACCGAGGCTATCTATTTTCGTAGGCACCGAGCATGAAGTTCAGGTCGTCCTGAAAGGCGGCTAGTTTCTCCCTGGAGTAGAGGCTTTCTTCGATATCTATCATCACCTTGGTCTCACCAGTGGCCGAGCCGATAATATGCAGCCGGATGCATTCCCTGGCCTCACCGCCGAGCTGGCCGGGACAATTGAAGGCAAGCGTCCCCCTGGTGATGAAGGATGAAGTATCCGTGGGCAGGGTGTAGGTATCCGTCCTGGCCTTGCCCACAGAGACGCCCTGCTTGACAAAGAGGTCCCTAAGCTCGTCGATTAGAAGCTCCGGTTTTACATCACGGTAAGTTTTTCTAATCTGCATGGTGGCCTCCGTCGCTGATCCTCTGGGTATGGTAGTCGGCGATAATATCCCGGCTTCTTATTATAGCGTATTCTATGCCGTAATTCTTTCTCAGCCGCAAGGGCACGCAGCAACAGAAGCAGCAGTTACAGATGGCGTAGTAGAGTCCGCGGCAGTGCATGACGGTATGCATCATACCCTGGCGGTGGCACTCCCGGACGATATCTTTAGCCTCTTGACGGCTGACCCTTCGAAAGCGTTCGGCGTCCAACCCGGCATAGACCTCCGGGCCGGCGCCGACGACTATCTCGCTCATCACCGGCCGCTCGCAGTTGGCGAACACCTCGCGGCAGCCGCACGGGCCCAGGGAGACGGTCTCCGAAGCATCTATAATCCTCTCCGCCTCCTCCAGGTTCAGGAAGTAGCCGCCGTGCTGGTTCCTGGCGTATCTATTGGCCAGGCGGCGTACCAGGTGGCCCAGCAGTGGGATGCGCGTGAGTCGGGCCAGTAGCATATACGCCCGCAGGAACTTGCCCTGGTTGCGCCCGTAGAAGGGTAAAACATGGTGCATTTACAGGCTGACCCCGCTTGAAATAAGCTTGACTGCCGTGAGTGCTTGAGTTATACTACTTATGTCCTATATCTCTTATGGATATCAGGAAGACTCTTCAGCATCCGCCTGTAATATCTCCACTCAGCGGTGACCCCCGCCATTATATCAGATAATAAGGGTATTAATGAAAATAGCTATTAGCGGTAAGGGCGGCGTCGGCAAGACACTGGTGGCCTCTCTACTCGCCCGGGCCTTTTCACGGGCCGATTATTCGGTGATAGCCATAGACGCCGACCCCGATACCAACCTGGCGGCCACCCTGGGCTTTCCCAAAACCGATCGGCTTGTGCCTATCTCCGAGATGAAGGAGCTTATCCAGGAGAGGACGGAAACGCGGCCCGGCCAGAGTGGCACCTATTTCAAGATGAATCCCAGGGTTGACGACCTGCCGGAGAAGTACTCCCTGAAGCATGAAGGCATCAGGCTGCTGGTTATGGGGCAGATGAAGCGCGGCGGCGGTGGCTGCTACTGCCCCGAAAACTCCCTGCTGGCCGCCCTGATGGCCCACCTGCTGCTCGCCCGGGACGAGGTCGTCATTCTGGATATGGCCGCCGGCATAGAGCACCTGGGCCGGGGCACGGTCAGGGCGGTGGACAAGCTTATTATCGTCGTCGAGCCAGGGCGAGCCAGTCTTGAGACCGCCTTCAGAGTCAGAAAGCTGGCGGCTGACATCGGCCTCACCAGCCTGGCGGTGGTAGCCAACAAGATACACGACCAGGAAGAAGAAAAAGCCATAAGCGCCAGGTTAGGGAATTTTGAGATTTTGGGCTTCGTCCCCTACGACCAGGCGCTGGTGGATGCCGATATAAACAACCTGTCTGTTCTGGACGCCAGCCAGCCGGTCAGTGACGCCGTTGGCAGGATATTCAACAAGCTGGTGGCGGCCGGGTGAAATCCTAAAACTGGCTATAAGGCCAGACTCTATGGAATAATACGGGCCTGACTGCTCAGGTAAAATAAGGAAATAAGGTTCTAAAGGGGGAAACAAAGGTGGCTGTAAGCGATATCATCACCAAACTTGACCCTACCAAGCTGGCAGACTGGCAGATAGCCGAAAAAGTAGAGAAGCACATGAAGACGGTGCACCAGGTGGCCGAGGAGTGGGGCATCCTGCCTGAGGAACTGCTACCTATGGGGCACCACCTGGGCAAGGTGGACTTCGCCGCTGTTTTAAAGCGGCTGAAGGACAGGCCTAACGCCAAGTATATTGATGTCACCGCCATAACGCCGACACCACTGGGCGAAGGCAAGAGCACCACCACCATGGGCCTGGTACAAGGGTTGGCCCAGCGCGGCAAGAACGTCTCCGGCGCCATCCGCCAGCCTTCCGGCGGGCCCACCTTCAACATAAAGGGCAGCGCCGCCGGCGGCGGTCTCTCTCAGTGCATCCCGCTGACGCCCTTCTCCCTGGGTCTCACCGGCGATATTGATAATGTCGTCAATGCCCACAACCTGGCTATGGTGGCCCTTACCTCCAGATTGCAGCACGAGTTTATCAACACGGATGAGTTCCTGGCCAAAAGAAATATTAAAAGGCTGAACATAGACCCGCGCAATGTGGAGATGAGATGGATTATTGACTTCTGCGCCCAGGCCCTGCGCGATATCGTCATCGGCATCGGCGGCAAGATGGACGGCTTCTTGATGCAGTCCGGCTTCGCCATAGCGGTTAGCTCCGAGATTATGGCTATATTATCCATCTTTACAGACCTCAAAGACCTCAGGGAACGCATGTCTAAGATTGTCGTTGCCTATGACAAACAGGGCAATCCCGTTACCACCAAGGACCTTGAGGTTGACGGGGCCATGACCGCCTGGATGGTCAAGGCGGCCAATCCCAACCTGTTGCAGTCCCTTGAAGGCCAGCCGGTGCTGGTGCATGCCGGTCCCTTTGCCAATATCGCCGTCGGCCAGTCTTCGATAGTCGCCGACCAGGTGGCCCTGAAGCTCTCCGACTACCATGTCACCGAGAGCGGTTTCGGCGCCGATATCGGCTTTGAGAAGTTCTGGAATATCAAGTGCCGCTTAAGCGGCCTGGTGCCCAACTGCGCCGTCATCGTGGCCACCATCAGGGCGCTCAAGATGCACGG
>DAOUZU010000051.1 GCA_030665535.1 Dehalococcoidia bacterium | reverse complement strand
AGAGGGCGGGCGTATTCCATGCTTAACCTGTGAAATGTAGGCTTTGCTTAAACTGCTTAACTCCGCAAGCTGGGAAACAGGCAGTTTGTTAAGCATTTTGGCTAGTCGCGGCTGCCTTCTAAGCAGCGGGTCGCAGGTTCGAATCCTGCCAGGGACGCCACTCTTTTAGCTTCAAACTATTCACAAGTGTTCACAAACTCGACCTTGGAAAGTTTCCTAAGCTCTAGAGCATCTGGCACAAGTCCTAAGGCCATCAGAATCTACCACTTAGCACTTGATAAATTCCTTGGTTAACTTTGACATAGCACATAGCCCCTAAGGGACTACTGCTCTAGAAGGACATATGTACTATGGCCAAAGAAGGGAGAGAGTACTTTTCTAGTTTTTGCCAATCCGCTTTCGATACACCGGGCGCCGCCGTTGCTGACGTTGTGGGTGCGAGGGATGTCTGCCGCTGTTGTCCGCCACTGGTAGCGCATAATCAAAGCCTTTGAGCGTCCGGCGCTCCAGTGTCGCCTTGAGGACGCGCTCAATGGCTTGTACCATGGCCGCGTCGGCACTTGTCACCAGGGTCAGGGCATCGCCGTTTTTCTCTACCCGTCCCGTGCGGCCAATGCGATGAGTGTAGCCGTCTATGGTCTCCGGCATGTCGTAATTAACAACATGCGAAATACTCAATATATCTATGCCGCGGGCAGCGACATCAGTAGCCACAAGGACCTTGTACAAGCCGCTACGGAAGCCATTCAAGGCTGCCTGGCGCCTGGGCTGGGATAGATTACCCTGCAACGATGTTGCCCGGTAGCCCGCCTGCTTAAGCTGTTGCGCCACGCGCTCGGCACGGTGCTTGGTACGCGTAAAGACAAGCACGGAATCGGCTTCAATATCACGTAAAAGCTCTATCAACAGAGAGGTCTTGCGATGCTGCTTAACCGGGTACAGCGCGTGAGACACAGTCTTCGCCGGTGCTGTGTGGCCAATTTGCACGGTGACGGGGTCCTTGAGGATATCCCTCGCCAGGCGCCTTATATCATCAGGCATGGTGGCCGAAAAAAGAAGCGTTTGCCGCGGCTTCTCTAGGCACCTCAGAATATTACGGACATCCGGCATAAAACCCATGTCAAACATCCGGTCCGCCTCGTCTATTATGAGTACTTCCACCTGCGATAGATCAATTGTACCCTTCCAAACGTGATCCAGCAGGCGCCCGGGGCAGGCGACGACTATCTCGACGCCGGCTCGCAGTCTCTGAACCTGGTGCACCATGCTCACCCCGCCGTAAATGGGCAGGCTCTTGAGCCCCGTCCGTTGCCCCAGCGCATTAATGGCCTCGCCTATCTGCTCCGCCAGCTCACGTGTCGGTGAGATTATTAGAGCCCGGATTCGTCCCCGCGGGCCATTAAGCAGACGCTGTAGTACCGGCAAAGCGAAGGCAGCCGTTTTGCCCGTTCCGGTCTGGGCCAGACCAATCAAATCACGGCCCTGCATTACCGGCGGGATTGATTGTAGCTGAATTGGCGTGGGCTTAACGTATTTAAGTGCCGCCACACCGTCCATTATGCTGGGATGTAAACCGAAGGATTCAAAACTCATCAGATGACCTTACCTCTATTTGACTACCATTGGTTAGAGTCCCGGCCATCCAATACTTGGAATAAAACCTGAGAGAATTTTTAGAAGCTTGTAATAACCCAAACTGCAACTCTTAGCTATACTATACACGTAAGTAGACCCCCCTGTAAAGCCGGCTCCCGGACGACGGCTAAGAGGAGATGCTCCCGCCGGACTTTTTGCTATAAATGCAATAAATATTCAACATTTACACCCCAGGTTTTATGACTTATTCACACTTATGCGGTTAAGATATAGGACAACAAATAGAGAGGAGACCATTAATGGAGCCGACCATCAGCACCATAACCCCTTTCACTGCCAGTAACGTAAAAAAATGCATCTGCGGCAGTTGCCCGGTACAGACGAACAGCCAGTGCGTCAAAGAGAAGCAGGCCACCGTAAAAGAGGCCCTTCAGGCTAATCCGCTCAACACTGCGGATATCCCCGGAGACTACTGTGCCACTGGCGTAGCCACCTGTAAAGACATAGACACCAAGCAGATATGCATCTGCGGTAGTTGCCCCGTTTTCACGGACTACCAGCTAGCGACCCATCAACCGATGGGCTACTACTGCCGGGACGGCCTGGCCACATAGTTTTGGAGTAGAGGCCTGAGTTCCCGGAAGCCAATCGCTTAAGAGAGGTCTGGTGTGTGGCAGTTTGAGTCCGAGGTCTCCCAGGTGGTGAAACAAACTCCCGAAATCAAGACGTTCCGCTTCCCTATCCATGCCAAGGGCGTGCGTTACCTGCCCGGCCAGTTCTTCTTCCTCACCATCAAGGTTGGCGGCAAGGACGCTATCCACCACTTCTCTTTCTCCAGCTCACCCACGGAGAAAGGCTATATTGAATTCACCAAGCGGATTACCGGTAGTGATTTCTCTCAGGCGTTGGACGCAATGAAACCGGGCACCTGGGCCAGGCTGCGCGGCCCGGTGGGTTTCTTCACGCTGCCGCGTAAGCATCGCCGTCTCGCCTTCCTCAGTGGCGGCATCGGCATCACCCCGCTCAGAAGCATGCTGCGCTATATCGCCGATAAGGAACTAGCCTACGATATCGTGATGCTGTACGACAACAAAAGCTATGAAGACATACCCTTTCGCGAGGAGTTGGACGAGATAACAGCCTCTTACCCCAGCCTGCGCTTGGAGAATGTCCTGTCCGGGCCGGATTTGCCCGCCGGTTGGAAAGGGAAAACGGGCCTCATCAGCGGGGATATGTTGCGCGAGGTTATCCCCGATTATGAGGAGCGGCGCTTTTATGTATCCGGTCCGCCGCGGATGGTCATCAGCCTAGAATCACAGATACTGGGGTTGGGCATCCCGCAAAAGCAGGTAATGCGGGACTCTTTTACCGGATACGACTAAATAAAGAGTTTGACTAGCTTTTGCTGGCCTGGGCCAGGCGCACCAGTTCAGAAAATGAGCCGGGCTCCCTGATAGCCATATCGGCCAGTTGTTTGCGGTTAATCTCAATGGAAGATTTCTTCAGGCCGTCCATTAACTGGCCGTAGGTAAGGCCCTGCGCCCGGCTGGCGGCATTGATACGGGCAATCCACAGCCTTCTCATATCTCCCTTGAGATCACGGCGGTGAGCATAGGCATAGCTCAAAGCGTGAAGCATAGATTCATGAGCGCGGCGGTACAGTGTATGCCGGCTGGCCCGGTGTCCTTTGGTAAGCGCCAGCACCTTCTTATGTCGCCGGTGACCGGTAGTGCCCCTCTTTACTCTTGACAATGGTGTCTCCTATCTATCCTGTTCCATAGGGCAACAGCCGCTTCATCCGCGACTGGTCAGATGCATGCACCGGAATCATTTCGTCAAAAAGCCGCTTGCTGCGCTTGGATTTGCGGCGGCGCAAGTGGCTCTTCATTCCTTTGGCTCGCATCAGTTTGCCGCGGCCGGTAATATTGAACCGGCTCTTGGCCCCTTTATGTGTTTTAAGCTTTGGCATCTGTGGCTCCAACCCCTTCCTTGACCTGTCCCTTTGGTACTTTGGGCAGCAGTATTATATGCATCCTTGAGCCTATTTTGGACGGATGCCCCTCAATCTGGGCCATTTCGCCCAGCGTATCGGTCATCTTTTTCAGCAAGCGCACCCCGAGTTCAGGGTGGGTATTTTCACGGCCACGGAACATTATGGTCAGCTTGACCTTGTCACCGCCCTCAAGCTGCCTTATGACAACTCTGGCTTTGGCCTCAAAATCGTGCTGGCCGATCTTGGGCCTCATCCTGACCTCTTTCAGCATCGAAACCCGCTGGCTCTTCCTGGCCTCGCGCTCCTTCTTGGTCTGCTCGTACTTGAACTTGCCGTAATCCATTAGACGGCAGACCGCCGGAACCGAAGTGGGCGATACCTCTACCAGGTCAAGGTTCTGCTTCTTGGCCACTTCCCGTGCCTGATACAGGGCCATAATCCCTAGCTGCTCACCCTTTTCCCCGACAAGGCGCACCTCTTTGCCCCGTATCATCTCGTTGACGCGCAGCTTTTTAATTATTAGTCTCTATACCTCCGTGAACGTGACCAATCCTGGTGGGACTATAGCATAGTTGGTGCGGCCAATCAAGTTAAAGGGTCAGTTCCTTGGCCTTATCTTTTACGGCCCTGGCCAGTGTCTTCATGAAATCTTCAATCGGATAGCCCGACTTTTGCTCCCCGCTGCGCAGGCGGACAGAGACTGTGCCCTCGGCCACCTCATCATCGCCCACGACCAGCATATAGGGTACTTTAGCAAGCTGCGCCTGGCGGATTTTATGGCCTACCCTCTCCTGCCGGTCGTCTACCTCAACCCGCCTGCCGTTCTTCTTGAGCCTGGCCGAAAGCGTGGCGGCATAGTCCAGGTGGCGGTCTGCAATGGGGATTATCACAACCTGCACCGGGGCCAGCCACACCGGGAAAGAGCCGCCGTAGTGCTCTGTCAGTGAGGCCATAAAGCGCTCCATGCTGCCCAGCACCGTGCGGTGCACCATAGCCACCGATTGCTCCTGGCCGTCCTCGCCGACGGCGCTAACGCCGAAGCGCTGCGGCAGGTTGAAGTCTACCTGGATGGTAGGCCCCTGCCAAGCCCGCCCGACGGCATCCTCGAACTTGATGTCTATCTTCGGCCCGTAGAAGACGCCCTCGCCGGGGTCTATCTCAAAATCAATGTTGCGGCGTTTGAGGGCTCGGCTCAAAATATCGGTGGCTTGCTCCCAGATTTCTTCGCTGCCGGTGTATTTCTCCGGCCTTGTAGACAGTAGCACATCGTAGTTACTAAATCCGAAGGTATCTATCATAAAGAAGGCCAGCTCCAAAACGGCGGCCACCTCGTCCTCAAGCTGGTCGAAACGGCAGAATATATGGGCGTCATCCTGGGTAAAACCCCTCACCCGGGAAATGCCGTGCAGCACGCCGGAGCGTTCATAGCGGTAGACGGTGCCCAGTTCTGCATAGCGAATGGGCAGCTCCCGGTAGCTGCGCTTTTTAGTTTTATAGATAAGTATATGAAAGAGACAATTCATCGGCTTGACGATATAGTCGTCGCCTTCCACCTCCATCGGGCTGTAAAGGCTGTCACGGTAGAACTCCCAGTGACCGCTGGTCTTCCATAAATCAAGCTTGGCGATATGGGGCGTATAGACAATATCGTAGTCCCGCTTAAGGTGCTCCTCTTTCCAGAAGTCCTCAATGAGGCGGCGCACGGTGGCTCCCTTTGGGTGCCAGTGAACCAGCCCCGGCCCCACCTCCTGGTGAATACTATAGAGGTCAAGCTCCCGGCCCAGCTTACGGTGGTCACGCCTGGCTGCCTCTTCCAATTTACCCAGGTGCTCTTTCAAGGCTTTCCTGGAATCAAAGGCGACGCCGTATATCCGTTGCAGCATTGGCCGCTTCTCGTCGCCGCGCCAGTAGGCCCCTGCGATGGCAGTCAGCTTAAGCGCATCGGTCCTGGCCTCTCCGGTCGCGCCCAGGTGCGGCCCACGGCAGAGGTCTATAAAGTCACTCTGTTTGTACAGGCAGACCTTCTCCTCCTCAATCTCATCAATCAGTTCCAGCTTGAACGGCTGGCCTTCGAAAATCCGGCGGGCTTCCTCTTTGCTCACTTCCTGTCTGACAAAGGCCGTATCGGCGGCAATCGCCTGCTTCATCTTATCCTCTATCACCGGTAGATCCTCGGGAGTAAGCGGCCGCGGCAGTTCAAAGTCATAGTAGAAGCCGTTATCAATGGCCGGCCCGATGCCGAACCTGGCCTCAGGGAACAGGGAAAGCACCGCATCGGCCATGATGTGGGCCAACGAATGGCGCAGTCTCTCCAACTTCTCGGATTCGTCTTTCGTTTTCTTTGCTTTCTGTGCCATTTTTACTATGCCTGCCGCCCTAAATGGAAAACTCCCGCCCACACCGGGTGCGAGAGGCCGCCTTGATAACGCTAATCCACAGCCACTAATTATAGCAGCGTTAGCTTGCGGACGGCAAGCCCATTTGTCTCCAGGGTATGTATAAAGCGATAGGCTGGGCCGTTTGCTCCCTCCTATCGCTTGCATCTGCTTGAACTACTATATTTAGCCCGTTTTAATCTCTCCCCTGATAGATATGTTCACCTCTTTCAAAGGGATATCCCTGCCGCTTGCCTCTACCGCCTGCCGGGCCATCTGCACGATGCCGAAGCAGCAGGGCACCTCCATGTGAACTACGGTCAGGCTCTTGATATCCGAGACGCGCAGTATCTCGGTCAGCTTGGCTAAGTGGGCCGGATAGTCGTCCAGCTTGGGGCAGGCTATCAGCAGGGAGTGGCCGCTCAAGAAGTCCTGGTGGAAACCGGGGTAGGCGAAGGGAACGCAGTCCGCCGCCAGCAGCAGGTCTGTTCCCTGCAGGAAGGGTGCCCCTGGCGGTACCAAGGTCAGCTGCACCGGCCAGTGGCCCAGGGTAGACGGCCCGGCGTCACTTTTTGCCGGGGCAGACGCCTCGCTCTTATCCATGGTGGACATGCTTGCCGAAGGGCAGCCACAGGCCGCCGGAGCAGGCGTCTCGCTCCTCTCCAGGGTGGTCATACTGGCGGACGGGCAACCGCAGGCCGCCGGCGCTTCCACTTTTTCTTCTTCGGCCAGGTGTTGTTTTACCGCCTCCTCATCAAATCCAACCGCTTCCCTTTCTTCAATTGTTATGGCCCCCATGGGGCACTCGCCCAGGCAGGCGCCCAGGCCATCGCAATACATCTCGCTGACCAGTTTGGCCTTGCCATCGATAATCTGAATGGCTCCCTCGGCACAGGAGGGCACACAGAGGCCGCAGCCGTCGCAGAGGT
>DAOUZU010000044.1 GCA_030665535.1 Dehalococcoidia bacterium | reverse complement strand
ACCCCCTGCCGGGCAATAGCGGCGTTCTCTATTATCTGGTCCAGCGCCTCCCGGCCCAGCGATGATTCCTCCGCCCGGCGGGCGTTACCCAGGGCGGTGAGCACATCCTCGTCCAACTCGTAACAGGCCTGACGGCACAGGCCGGCCACGGCCCCGGTTATGTCGCTGGCCTTTATCTCTCTCATTTTCTTAGTCCGGCTTTATAGCCTCTATCAGTTTGCCGGCCGCATTCGCCGAGGCGGTCAGGGCTTTCTGCTCGCCGGGGGCCAGCTCAAGCTCTACTATCTGTTCAATACCCTTCCCGCCCAGCCTAACCGGGACGCCGATAACGGTGTCCCTGAGACCATACTCGCCATCCAGGTAAGCGGCGCAGGGCAGGACCTCCTGTTTATCACCGATTATGGCCGCCACCATCCGGGCCGCCGCCGCCGAAGGGGCGTAGAAGGCGCTGCCCGCCTTGAGCAGGCGGACAATCTCCAGCCCGCCGCTGACGGTCCGGGCTACCAGGCCGTCCACCGCCTCCGGTGGTAAAATATCTGTCAGTGGCTTCCCCCTGACGGTGGAAAGTCGGGGCAGCACCACCATATTCTGGCCGTGCTCGCCGAGGACGAGGGCAGAGACAGCGGCCACCGGCACCTTGAGCTCGGCGGCGATAAGGCTGGCCAGGCGGGCGCTGTCCAGGACACCGGACAGCCCCAGCACCCGGTGGCGGGGAAAACGGCTCAGCTTCAGGGCCAGGTAGGTCATGGCGTCTACCGGGTTGGTCACCATTACTATTATGGCTTCGGGCGAGAAGCGGACTACGTTGGCGACCACCTCGTTTATAATTCTGGCGTTGCCTTTAAGCAGGTCGTCACGGCTCATACCCGGCTGCCGCGAGGCGCCGGCGGTTATGACGACCACGTCCGAGCCGGCGGTGTGGCGGTAGCTGTTGGTGCCGGTTATGGAGCCCCTGAAACCAACGATGGCCGCCGATTGCTGTATATCCAGGGCCTTGCCTTGGGGCACTCCCTCGACTACATCCAGCAGGACGACATCGCCCAGGTCTTCCTCCGCCAGCCGCTGGGCCAGCGTAGCGCCGACATTGCCGGCACCGATAACGGATATTTTAACCGCCAATAGACTATCCCCCCATTTCCTTGATGATGGCATCAGCCACCTGGCTGGTGCCCACCGCCCGGCCCTGCTCGGCCGGGGGCAGCAGGTCGTAGGTGACATCCCGCCCGGCGGCGATAACGGTAGCGATGGCCGCTTCCAGCTTTACGGCGGCTTCTTCCTCACCGATGTGGCGCAGCATCATCATCCCGGAAAGCATCATAGCCATGGGATTGACTTTATTCTGTCCCTTGTACTTGGGAGCGCTGCCATGTGTCGGCTCAAAGAGGGCGGCGTTATCACCGATATTTCCCCCCGGGGCCACTCCCAGGCCGCCGACCAGCCCGGCGCAGAGGTCGGAGAGGATATCGCCATAGAGGTTGGGGGCGACGATGATGTCAAACTGCTGCGGCCTTCTTACCAGCTGCATGGTCATATTGTCCACGATGCGGTCTTCAAACTCAATATCGGCGTAGTCCTTGGCCACTTCCCGGGCCACGGCCAGGAAAAGGCCATCGGAATACTTCAATATGTTGGCCTTGTGCACCGCCGTCACCTTCTTACGCTTGTTCAGCCGGGCATAATCAAAGGCGTAGCGGACGATGCGGCGGCTGCCCCGCTCTGAAATCAGCTTTATGCTGAAGCCGGCGTCCTTACCGGCGGTTATGTCCTGCGTTTCCTTGAGCAGCTCTATCAGCCGGGCCGCTCCGGCGGAGCCTTTCTCAAACTCAATGCCGGCGTAGAGGTCCTCCGTATTCTCCCGGACGACGACGATATCCACATCCTTATAGTTAGAAGGCGCGCCGGTGTAGCTCTTGCAGGGGCGCAGGCACACATAGAGGTCAAGCGCCTTACGCATAGCGACATTGACGCTGCGGAAGCCGAAGCCCACCGGGGTGGTCACCGGCCCCTTGAGGGCCACCCTGTTCTTCCTTATGGAATCCAGCACGTGCCGGGGCAGCGGCGTGCCGTGCTCGGCGATGACATCTGCGCCGGCGTTATGGATATCCCACTTGAAGTCCACGCCGGTGGCCTCCAGGACACGCCGGGTGGCCTCCGTTATCTCCGGGCCGATACCGTCGCCGGGAATGAGGGTCACTTTATATACCATCAGGCGTCTCCCATCTTAAAGCCGCCGTATTTCTTGATGTAGGACATCAGGCCGCCGGCTTCCAGTATGGCCAGCATCACCCCGGGAATAGGGCTGAAGGTGAGTTTTTGGCCATTGGTTTTATCATTAATAGTGCCGGAGGCCAGATCCACCTCCAGCTCATCGCCGTCGTCTATCTTATCGGTATCGCATATAAGCACCGGCAACCCCAGGTTGATGGCGTTGCGGAAGAAGATGCGGGCTACCGACTTGGCCAGCACCGCGCTGACGCCGGCCATCTTGATAATCAGCGGGGCGTGCTCACGGGAGGAGCCCAGGCCGAAGTTGCCGCCGGCGACGACGAAGTCGCCCGCTTTCACCCTGGCGGCGAAGGTGGGGTCGGCGTCCTCCAGGACGTGCTCGGCCAGGCGGGGCAGGTCACTCCTTAAATGGGCCAGCCGCCCCGGGGCTATGTGGTCTGTGGAGATATTGTCGCCGAATTTAAAGGCCTTACCCTTGATCAACTACAGAACCTCCCTGGGGTCGGTGATATGGCCGTTTATGGCCGTTGCCGCCGCCGTGGCCGGGCTGGCCAGGTAGATGAAGGCCTCCGGGTTGCCCATCCGTCCCTTGAAGTTGCGGTTGGCTGTGGACAGGGCCGCCTCGCCATCGCCCAGCACCCCCTGATGTATTCCCAAACAGGCGCCGCAGCCGGGGGTCACCAGGGCCGCCCCGGCCTCAACCAGCGTCTGGATATAGCCGGCGGCCATTGCCTCAAGCAGCACCTTTCTTGAGGCCGGCGCCACCACCAGCCGGGTATCGGGGTGGTGTTTCTTGCCTTTGAGTATCCCGGCAGCCACCGCCAGGTCCTCCAGGCGGCCGTTGGTGCAGGTACCGATGAAGACCTCCTGGATTTTAGTCCCCGCAAGCTCCCTGGCCGTGGCGGTGTTGTCCACCGTGTGCGGCCGGGAAACGGTCGGCTCAAGGCCGCCGGCGTCAATGCTGATTGTTTTTTCATAAACGGCGTCTTCATCAGCGGCCAGTGGGCGGTAGTCTCCTACCCGGCCCTGCGCTTCAAGATAGCGCCGCGTAACATCATCCGCGGGAAAGAGGCCCACCTTGGCTCCGGCCTCCACCGCCATGTTGGCTATGGTAAGACGGTCGGACATAGACATCCCGGCCACCGCAGCGCCGCCGAACTCAAGGGCCTTGTAGGTGGCCCCGTCAGCGCCGATGAGGCCGATGAGGTGCAGGATGAGGTCCTTGGCCGAGACGCCTTCCTTAAACCGGCCGGATACCTCCACCCTGATGGTCTCCGGTACCCGAAACCAGGTCTTGCCCAGGCCCATAACGACAGCCACGTCCGAAGAACCCATACCGGTGGCGAAAGCGCCCAGTGCACCGGCAGTGACGGTGTGCGAGTCTGCGCCGACGACTACATCCCCCGGCCCGGCCAGTGCTTCGGCCACCGTCTGGTGGCAAACGCCATCGCCCACATCGTAGAGGCGGGCGCCTTTTTCCCTGGCGAAGCGGCGCAGCAATATATGGTCTGTAGAAAGCTGGCGGTTGGGACTGGGGGCGGCGTGGTCAAGGAAGAAGACCGTCTTCTGCGGATTGACCAGGCACTCTAAACCGCTCTTCTCAAACTCCCTTACCGTCAGCGGCCCGGTGGTGTCCTGTACAAAGACAAGGTCCACCGCAGAGATGACGATATCTCCCGCGCGGGCGTCGCCGCCCGACTTGAGCTTGAGGATTTTTTCGGCTACTGTTTTACCCAAGGGGTTGCTCTCTCCGCCTGCCGCGTCTAACCAATGGTAGCCAGCACGGCTTCCCTGTCTACGCGGTCACCCGCCTTATAGTTGACGCTCAGCACCTTGCCGTCCTCCGGCGCCGGCAGGTCAATGGCCATTTTCATCGCCTCCAGGACGACGATGGTATCGCCGGACTTGACCTTATCGCCCGCCTTCACCTGGTAGCTGAGTATTATTCCCGGCATCGGGGCCACCACGGGGGCACCGCCCGTGACTGCCGGTGGTGGCAGCGCCGGTTTGTCTTTTGGCTTGCTGGCCGCCTTTACGGCGGCGGTGACGTGCGGCGCCTCGCCGGCGGCGATGGTATCCTCCGCCTCCACGCCGACGTTGTAGACATCATCGCCTACATATACATTGAACTTGCGCAGCCCTCTGCCGCCCATTGAGGTATCACGGCTACTGAGCTTGCCCGCCTTGGCCTTGGCGATTAGCTCGTCCTCACGCTTAATATCTTCCAGGGTCTTGGCTTTTGTCTCCGGCGGCGGGTCCTCCAGGCCGTACTTCCACCTGAGGAAACGCATGCCGGTGGTGGGATAAAGGGCATAGATGAGCACATCGCCCAGGCCCTTGGCGATATCACTGGTGTCGTCATAGGCCTTTTCCATCTCCGGCTCCAGGACATCCGCGGGACGGACAGTGACGGGGATCTCTCCCCGCGCGTACCCCTTGAGGGCCATTTTCCGCACATCGGGGTCAATAGCCGCCGGCGGGCGGCCGTAAAGCCCGTAACAATAGTCCTTCACCTGTGCCGATATCAACTTGTAGCGGCCCATCAGGACGTTCTGCACCGCCTGCATGCCCACTATCTGACTGGTGGGCGTAACCAGGGGCGGATAACCCAGATCCTTGCGCACCCGCGGTATCTCATCGTAAACCTCGTCCAGCCTGTCCAGGGCGTTGGCCTCTTTAAGCTGAGACACCAGGTTGGAAATCATACCGCCGGGAATCTGGTGGCGGAGGACGTCGGTATCTATCACCGCCATACGTGTCTGGTTCATATAATCCCGGTACTTGGGGGCGATGGACTCAAAGTAGATCCCCAGTTCAAAAAGATGGGCCAGGTCAAGGCCGGTGTCCCGCGGCGTCCCCGCAAGAGCGGCCACGATAGGCTCAACGGCCGGGTGCGAGGTGCGCAGGGCGAAAGGCGCCAGGGCAGTATCTATAATATCCACGCCGGCCTCAATGGCCTTGAGGAAGGTCATGGAAGCCATGCCCGATGTGTAGTGGGAATGCAGCTGTATCGGTATCTTCAGCTCCCGCTTGAGGGCCTTGATAAGCGTGTAGGCGTCCTCGGGAGCCATCAGGCCGGCCATGTCCTTGATACACAGGCTGTCCGCCCCCATCTCCTCAAAGGTGACCGCCTTCTTGATGAAGTAGTCCAGGTTGTAAATATCCCCGCCCATCCGGGGCTCAATGAGGGAATAGCTCAGGCAGAGCTGGGCATGTTTGCCGCTTTCCTTGACGGACATTAGGGCTGTTTCAAAGTTGCGCTCGTCGTTCAGGGCGTCAAATATGCGGAAGATGTCCACGCCGGTTTCGGCGGCGTGATGGACAAAGGCGGAGACGACATCATCAGCGTAGTTGCGGTAGCCGACCAGGTTCTGCCCCCGCAGCAGCATTTGAAGGGGGGTGTTCGGCGCCAGCTTCTTTATTTTGCTCAACCTCTCCCAGGGGTCTTCGTTCAAAAAACGGGTGGGTACGTCAAAGGTGGCCCCGCCCCAGACCTCCAGGGAATAAAAACCGGCCTTGTCCATCTGCGCCGCTATGGGCAGCATGTCCTCGGTGCGCATGCGGGTGGCCAACAGGGACTGATGCCCGTCGCGCAGGGTGACATCGGTTATCTTGAGCCGGTTTTGTGCCATTGTTACTCCTCCTCTGCCTCAGCCTGCCCCACGGCCTCCCTTTCCGCCTCCAGGTAAGCGGCTACGGCGCTGGCGATAACGGCTGACAACCTGCTTTCATCCATAACGCTTACCTCCTAGAGCGGGATATTGCCATGTTTCTTGGGCGGGTTGTCCTGGGTCTTGCCCTCAAGCATCTCCAGGGCTTTAATCAAATGGCGGCGCGTCTGCCGGGGGTCAATGATATCGTCAATGTAGCCCAGGTTGGCCGCCCGGTAGGGATTACTGAACTTCTCCTCGTAGTCCGCCACCAGCTTCTTCCTGGTCTCCTCCGGGTTGGCCGAGGCGGCGATATCTTTTCTGAATATGATGTTTACCGCCCCCTCGGCGCCCATTACGGCAATCTGGCCGCTGGGCCAGGCGTAGTTGATATCACCGCGCAGGTGCTTGGAACTCATAACGATATAGGCGCCGCCGTAGGCCTTGCGGGTGATGACAGTCACCTTAGGTACGGTGGCCTCGGCATAGGCGTATATCAGCTTGGCGCCGTGGCGGATGATGCCGCCGTGCTCCTGGCTGATGCCGGGCATAAAACCGGGGACATCAACGAAGCTGACCAGGGGGATGTTGAAGGCATCGCAGAAGCGCACAAAACGGGCCGCCTTCACGGAGGCGTCAATGTCAATCACCCCGGCCAGGTAGCTCGGCTGCTGGGCGACGATGCCCACCGAGCGGCCGTTCAAACGGGCGAAGCCAACGATAATACTGGGAGCGAAGTGCTGGTGCACTTCCATGAAGTCGCCGTTATCGGCCACGCTGCTAATAAGCTTCTTCATATCATAGGCCCGCCGGGGGTCATCGGGCACAAGCTCCAGCAGGCCTTCGTCAATGCGCTCCGGGTCGTCGCCGGTCTCCACCACCGGGGCGCTTTCCATATTGCTGCCGGGCAGGAAACTCAAGAGACGGCCTACTGCCGCAAAGCATTCTTTTTCGCTATCGGCAATGAAGTGGGCCACGCCACTCTTGCGGGCGTGCACCTCGGCCCCGCCCAGTTCCTCGTGGCTTATCTCCTCGCCGGTGACGGCACGGACGACATCCGGCCCGGTGATGTACATCTGGCTTATGCCTTTGACCATAAAGACAAAGTCGGTTATGGCGGGGCAGTAGACGGCGCCACCGGCGCTGGGGCCGACGACTACGGATATCTGGGGGATAACCCCGGAACACAATGTGTTTTTAAGCAACATCTCGCCGACACCGGAGAGGCTGGCCACACCCTCCTGGATGCGGGCGCCGCCGGAGTCGTTTATGGCAATCACGGGGGTCATGCTGGAGAGAGCCAAATCCATAACCTGGCCCACCTTCTGACCGACGACCTCTGATATGGAGCCGCCGAGAACGGTGAAGTCCTGGGAGTAAACAAAGACGGGCCGGCCGTCTACACGGCCGCTGCCGGTGACTACGGCGTCGCCGGGGTGGCGCTGCTCGTGCAGCTTCAGCTCGGCGCAGCGATGGCTCACAAAGGTGCCCAGCTCATTGAAGCTGCTGGGGTCCAGCAGAAGCTCCAGCCTTTCCCTGGCGGTCAGCTTGCCGCGGGCGTGCTGCTGCTGGATTCGCTTCTGGCCGCCCCCGGCCCGGGCCTCTTTTCGCAGACGGTCAAGGCCGTCCATTTTATCCTGAATGGCCAACCAGATTAACTCTCTCCGTAAAAGTTGAACGCCGCCATCATAACACACCGTTTTAGCACCAGGCAAATACACAAGCGGCGGATTAAGCCAACGGCAAGGATTAAAAAG
>DAOUZU010000020.1 GCA_030665535.1 Dehalococcoidia bacterium | reverse complement strand
TTTGGCAGCTAACAAAGGACCCACAAAAATATGCTGCCTGAGCTGAAACTTGATGCAGATCTTGACCGGCCACTTGACACCCCACTGACCGCCCCCTTAGAATAGGACGGTACCACGCTTGAATAAAACCTTACCAGTATTTAATGTTTACCCAGGTCCGGAAGGAGGATGATGCCATGTGGCCCAGATAGTGGCCCATAACGGTGAAGGCTTCGACAGCTTGCTCAGGCGGTTCAACAAGAAAGTACAAGCTGACGGTATTCTCTCAGAGGCACGCCGCCGCGCTCACTACCAGAAGCCAGCCACCAGACGCAAGCGCAAAGCCGCCGCCAGGAGGCGCCAGGCTATCAAAGCCGCCAAGCGGCGCTAATCAGCAGGGACAGGACGGAAATGGCTGAAGCCTTAAAAGAAAAACTAGCCGATGACGTGAAACAAGCTCTCAGGCAGGGTGACAAACAGAAAGTCTCCTGCCTTCGCCTGCTTTTGGCGGCTGTAAAGAACGCGGAAATCGCCCGCCAGACCGAGCTTAGCGACACAGACATCCTGGGTGTTATCGCCAAGCAGGCCAAACAGTGCCGTGAGAGCATAGACGCCTTCAAGAAGGGAGACCGCCCCGACCTAGTAGCCCAGGAAGAGGCCGAAGTGGTCATCCTAGAGGCCTACCTGCCGCAGCAGATGACGCCGCAGGAAATCAGCGATACCGTCAGCAAGGTCATCGCCGAGGTTGGCGCTGAAGGCCCCGGTGATATGGGCAGGGTGATGGCCAAGCTGATGCCCCAGCTTAAAGGCCGGGCCGATGGCCGGCAGGTCAACGCCATCGTAAGCGCACTCCTGAAGAAATAAGGGCTTAAGCATCCGTCTAAGGGGGGGTCAAGGCCCCCCTTTATGCTGTCTGGAGACAGGTTTTATGTAAACTATTCGGCCAGGGCTTTGCCCAGTTCGGCCTCCAGGCGGCCCTTCTTTAAGCCCATATCCACCACCGACCAGGGCAACTTCTGCTGCGCTGGCCAGCGCCGGTGGACATAGTCTACATCCAGGTTGCGCCCGGCCACCGCCCGTCGCCAGCCGGACAACGATACCTCACTGACATCAGCCAGCACACCGGCCAGGGCGCTGTCTCCCCTGGCCAGCACCCCCTGCACCTGGCTCCAGGCCGGGCTCTCGCTTTTAACCTTAATCCCCCGCGGTGACAACGCCTTGCTAAGCCTCGATATGCGCCCCTTGAGGATGGCGGTGCCGGCCATGGGTAGCCACTGGAAGGGAGTGCCCGCCTTGGGTACGAAGGGGGCTATATTGATGCTCAAACGGGTGCCGCCCCGCCACCTGTCCAGCACGCCTTTGCATTTAAAGGCCAGCCTCACGATGGCCTCTATATCTTCATCCGTCTCGGTGGGCAGGCCGACCATGAAGTAGAGCTTGAGTTGCCTGATGCCCTGCTCGGCCACCTTGTCTACGGCGCTGAGGATATCTTCCTCCGTGAGGGTCTTGCCGATAAGTTTTCGCAGCCGTGGCGAGCCGGCTTCCGGGGCCAGGGCAATCGTCTTCACGCCCCCCTCGGCCAGCTTCTCCAGCACCGGTCGGGAAAGGGGCTTCACCCGCAGCGAGCTTATGGAAAGCCCGGCCCCCATCTGCCGCAGCCGGGTCAGCAGCTCTTCAAGCTGCGGGTGACCGGATACCTCCGGCCCCACCAGGCCCACCCTTTTTCGGTATTTCAGCCCCGTCTCGGCCTGGACCAGCAGGCTGTCCAGGGAGCGGTAGCGCACCGGGCAGAAGGTGGTGCTCACCAGGCAGAAGCGGCAGCTCCAATTGCAGCCCCGCTCCACCTCAAGTAGGTAAAGGTCGCCCAGCTCTGTGTCACGCGTCAGTACGGTGGCGAACACGGGGAATTCGTTCAGGTTGGCCGCCCACTGACGGGCCACCGTCTGGCCGCTGGAAAAGCGGGGCACGTAGACGCCGGGCAGCCGGGCCAGCGCCGCCAGCAATTCATCACGCCGTCCGCCCTTCCCCTCCCGCATTACGGAAAGCACCGCCGGCAGTATCGGCTCGACCTCTCCGATGCAGAGACAGTCAAAGAATGGGGCCAGCGGCATGGGATTGGCGGTTATGGTAGCGCCGCCGGCGATGATAACCGGGTGACCCTCGTCCCGCTCGACGGCGTTGAGGGGTATCCCCGATGCCTTGAGAATATCTACGACATTGAAGAAATCAAGCTCAAAGGGAACGGAGAAGGCTGCCAGGAAGAAATCCCTCAGCGGCCGCTGTGATTCTAGGCTGATAGCCGGCTGCCCGGTGCCGCCCCAGAAGAGGCGCTCGGCGACCACATCCGGGTAGCCGTTGAGCAAACGGTAGATGGCCTGGATGCCCAGGTTGGACATGCCGATGTAATAGCTGTTGGGATAGACGATGGCCACCGGTAGCCGACCGCCCCAGTCCTTGGTGATGGTGCCCTGCTCCCGAGCCAGCCGCCCGCTGGCGGAAAGAGGCCGCCGCCGGCCCCGTGGTGGCCAGGCGCCGCTCTCCCCCCAGCCGTCAGACCGTGATGTCACCGCCTACTTCCAGGTGCCCTTGAGCAGCCGGCTGTCTATCGTTATCACTTTATCGGCCACCTTGCGCAACTGCATGGAGCTTTGACCCTTGCCGAAAAGGGCTACTTCAACATTCTTGCCGTTGTCCTTGACTGCCTGCAGGGCACCGACATAGTCGGTATCTCCACCCACCAGGATGGCAGCGTCATAGTTGTTCTTGTAGCTGTGGGTTATCATATCAGTGGCCAGCTGGATGTCCACCCCTTTTTCGTAGGGCGGCGAGTTGGGCCAGTTATTATAGACCAGACGACCCAGCCTTAGCTCCGTGTAGGGTATAGCCTCCACACCGGATAAGTACTTCTGCTGGTCTTTGAAGCGCTCCGGCTCTTCCTTCTGCCCCACTTCGGCATTGTAATAGTAGATTCGCACCAGGCGGCGCCCGTCCAGTATCTTCCGGGAAAACTTGCCTAGGTCTATATCCGTCCTGCGGAAATGGCTCTTGAGCGAATGGTACATGTTTGAGCCGTCAACAAATATCATCACCCTTTCACTTTTACCGGTCATCTATTATCCTCCTTTTTGCTAGCACTTCGTATAGCCACAGCCGGGGCAGATGAAGCAGCCCTCCTGGTAGACCAGGATACTGGTGCATTCCGGGCACTGGCCGGCGATGTTCCTGACCAGGCCGTAATCAGCGGCGATTTTAGCCCCGCTGCCGTTGCCGCCATCTGGTTCGTCTCCATTCAGATGCTTCTCCAGGACGCTGGCGATGGCATCGGCGCAGGAGAGGATGGCCTTGCCCTCCTCCCAGGCCAGAGAGGGGCAGCGGATGCCCCTGAGCTGCTTGACCACCGAGCCGGCCTCAAGGCCCGACCTCAAGGCCAGGGATATGAGCCGGCAGGTTGCCTCCAGCTGGGCGGTGGCGCAGCCGCCGGTCTTACCCAGGAAGGAGAAGACCTCGCAGATACCGCGCTCATCCGAGTTCACCGTCACATAGATATAGCCACAGCCGGTGGTCACCCGCTCCGTTATGCCGGTAGTCCGCTTGGCCCTTTTACGGGGGGACAGTGCCGAGGCCGGGGCCTCTTCTTTAGCCGCCGATTTGCCCGTCTGCAACGGCTGGGCCTCCCGGCTGCCGTCACGGTAGATGGTTATCCCTTTCAGCCCCTCCTGGAGGGCCAGGTTATAGACCTCGGCCACATCCTCCCGGGTGGCCTCGCTGGGAAAGTTGACCGTCTTGGAGACGGCGTTGTCCGTATGCCGCTGGAAGGCGGCCTGCATGCGGACATGCCACTGGGGAGTGATGTTGTGGGCAGTGACAAAAAGCTGTTTGACGGCATCCGGCACGCCCTCAATCGACTCCAGGTGGCCACCACCGGCCAGCTCCTTCATCATCTCCTCTGAGTAAAAACCGCCCTCCCTGGCCGCCTTCTCAAAGTGGGTGTTGACCTCCACCAACTGGGCACCGTCCAGGATATTGCGGGTATAGCTCAAGGCAAAGAGGGGCTCAATACCGCTTGAACAGCCGGCGATGAGGCTCAGGGTGCCGGTGGGGGCGATGGTGGTACAGGAGGCGTTTCTCATCTCTGTGCCACCGGGGGCGTCGTAGATGCTGCCGGCAAAGGCGGGAAAGACGCCCCTCTCCGCGGCCAGCGCCGTCGAGGCCTTGTGCGCCTCGTCATTTACCACAGCCATAACATCCTCGGCCACCTTAAGGGCCGCCTCCGAGTTATAGGGAATGCCAAGCTTAAGCAGCATATCGGCAAAGCCCATAACCCCCAGGCCTATCTTGCGCGTCTTTCTGGTCATCTCAGCGATTTCGTCTATGGGGAACTTGTTGACGTCAATAACATTATCCAGGAAACGGACGGTCATCTTTGCCGTCTCGGCCAGCCGGGCGTAGTCAACCTCAAAACGGCCATCTGTTTCCTTCAGCATCCGCGCCAAGTTGATTGAGCCCAGGTTGCAGGACTCGTAAGGCAGCAGGGGCTGCTCACCGCAGGGGTTGGTGCTCTCAATCTGGCCCAGCTGGGGGGTGGGGTTTTTTCCGTTGATGCGGTCTATGAAGACAATCCCCGGGTCGCCCGTCTTCCAGGTCATGGCCACTATCTTATCGAAGACCTCCCCGGCGTTCTCTTTGCGGGCCACCTTGCCGTTCTGGGGATTGATAAGGCCGTATTCCCCGCCTTCCTTCACCGCTCCCATGAACTCGTCGGTCACGGCCACCGATAGGTTGAAGTTGGTCAGCACCTCGGGGTCGTCCTTGGCATGGATGAACTTTAATATATCGGGATGGTCAATGTTCAGGATGGCCATATTGGCGCCGCGGCGGGTGCCGCCCTGCTTGATGACGTCGGTAGCGACATCAAAGGCCCGCATGAAGGACACCGGGCCGCTGGCCACCCCACCGGTGGAGCCGACGCGTTCTTTCTCCGGCCGCAGGTTGGAAAAGGAAAAGCCGGTGCCGCCGCCGCTCTTGTGAATTAAAGCGGTATGCTTGACGGCGTCAAAGATAGACTCCATTGAATCCAGGACGGGCAGCACAAAACAAGCCGAAAGCTGCCCCAGCTCACGGCCGGCATTCATCAGCGTTGGCGAGTTGGGCAGGAACTGGAGGCTGGTCATCAGCCGGTAGAACTCCTCCTCTACTGCCCGGACGTCTGCCTTGGCGTCATAGATAAGCTCGGCGGCGGCCACCGTCCGGGCGACGCGCCGGAACATCTCCTGGGGCTTCTCCATGATATCCCCATTCTTATCCTTTTTGAGATACCGCCTCTCAAGGACGCGAAGGGCGTTATCGGTAAGCTCTACGGCGTCAGTCCGGGGCTTTAGCGTCATTACAGGTTCCTCCTCGGTATCGTTATTGTCTATCCTGGCCGGTTGGGCACTGTCCAGCACCTCTTTGACCATGGCATCTATCTCCCAGTCGGCTATGGGGCGCTGCGGCAGGCTTGAAACCGGCGGCGCCAGGTGTTCCATGCCGGGCAGCAGCACCGGCGGCTGCTCCAGGCGGTCAATCACATCACTGGCCAGCCGCTCCAGGCGCTGCCTGTCGGATATGCCCATCGTTTCGGCGGCGGCAAAGATGGCCCTGGCGATGCGGTTGCGGTCCAGCCCGCCCGATTTCTTGCCCTTCCGCGGCTCCCGCCCGGCCACTAGTTCCGCCTCCTCCGCTGAGCGGCGGCTCTGGCCATCTTCCCACCCGGTATCAGGGAGAGCTGGCCGCTGGCCGGAACTTGTTCAGCGCCGTCAACCAGGCTGTCTACCTCCTGTTTGAGCTCGGTGATATCGGCAAACTTGCGGTAGACGCTGGCAAAACGGATATAGGCTATATTATCCAGTGCTTTCAATTTCTCCATTACCATATCGCCTAGGGTGGCGGCGGTAACCTCCGCCTTACCCAGAGTAAACAGCTCGGCCTCAATATCATCGGCCAGTTTATCAATAGCCCCGGATTCAAGCGGTCTTTTTTCACAGGCCTTGCGGATGCCGCCAAGCAGTTTCTCTTTATCAAACTCCTCACGCCGCCGGTCTTTCTTGATGACGAAGATTCCGCCCGGCTGTAGCCGCTCATAGGTGGTAAAGCGCCGCTGGCAACTCAAACACTGCCGGCGGCGGCGGATGCCGTCGTTGACATCTCGGGAATCTATCACCCTGGAATCCGTGTGGCCGCAATAGGGACAGTGCAAAGTAACACTCCATATAGTACTGCTCAAGCAGGTTACCACTATATATAGTACCTGTCAAGCCGTCCTGCCGATTTTTAGGCAAAATAAAGGCTGCAGGGGAGAAGAGCCTGCAGCCTTTACGTGGTCTCAAGGCCTTTAAGCCGGCAACTTAAAAAAGCCCTAAGTGACTAATGCCAGGGAGCTTTAAATGTCTCCTTGGTAACCTTGTCCGTTGGCGTTACCGCCTGCCGCTGCCGGCTAAAGAGCGGCCGTCTCAGGAATGAGGGAACGTCCAGTTCGTCCTCGCTCTTTATGCCCCGCAACTGCTGGTTAAGCTCATCGTCGTCGCTCTCTTCTTCCACACCAGTCTTGGAGATGAAGCCGGTGGTAATCAGGGTCAGCCTGAGATCGCTGCCCATGTTGGGGTCAGCGGCCACGCCGAAGATTATGTTGGCATCGACGTCTACGGCTCCCTTGATGACCTCGGCGGCCTCGTTTACCTCGAAGAGGGTCAGGTCACTGCCGCCGACGACATTGAAGAGGACGCCCTTGGAGCCTTCAATGGAGACATCCAGAAGCGGGCTGTCCAGAGCTTCCTTGGCGGCATCAACAGCCCGGTTCTTGCCGCTGCCGCGGCCGATGGACATCCAGGCCGGGCCGGCGTCCTTCATCACCGCTTTGACATCGGCAAAGTCCAGGTTAATCATACCGGGGACGGTGATGACCTCGGAGATGGCCTGGACGCCGTGCCGGAGCACATCGTCGGCCAGCTTAAAGGCGGCGTCAACGGCCGTTTTCTGGTCGCACAGGTCAAGCAGGCGGTCGTTGGGGATGATGATAAGGGTATCAACCTTACCCAGAAGGTGCGTGATCCCCTCATTGGCTACCACGGTGCGGTGGGCACCCTCAAAGGTGAACGGCTTGGTGACCACGGCGATGGTGAGAGCGCCGCTCTTCTTGGCCTCTTCGGCCACAACGGAGGCCGCACCGGTGCCGGTGCCGCCGCCCATGCCTCCGGTGATGAAGACCATGTCAGCGCCGTTGACCATATCCCTTATCTCGTCGCGGCTCTCCTCGGCTGCCTTGCGGCCCATATTGTGGTCGCCGCCGACGCCGAGGCCGCGGGTCAGTTTCTCACCGAGCTGGATGCGTATGGGGGCCTCGGTGATGGCCAGTGCCTGGGCATCCGTGTTCATGGCGATGAATTCAACGCCCTGGATCTCTTCCCGCACCATGCGGGTAACGGCGTTACAGCCGCCGCCGCCCAGACCAAAAACCTTGATTTTAGCCGGGTTAGGAACAAAACTCGTTTTTGCCATTTCATTCTCCTCTTTATTAATCGGTATTTTTTTAACCTACTTGCTAAACAGGCTCTTGAACTGGGAGAACATCCGCCGCATCCTTCCGAAGAAGCCGCCGCCGGTGCTGAAGCGTCCCCTGCCCTGGTTCTTGGCCCCCCAGAGCAGCAGGCCGACGCCGGTGGCGTAGGCCGGGTCGCGCAGGGCATCGGTGATGCCGTAGATGTTGGCCGGTACGCCGATTCTTACCGGCAGCTTGAGTATGTCACGCCCCAGCGTCTCCATTCCGGAGAGGTTGGAGCTACCGCCGGTGAGCACCAGTCCGGCCGGGACCAGCGACTCGTAATCGGCCCGGGGCATCTCCAGCATTATCAGCCGCAGGATTTCGTCAACGCGGGCGCGGATGATATCGCACATATCCTGGTAGGAAACACCGTGGCCGTCCTCAGATATGGGATTGGCCGTCTCCATCTTGGTCTCGTAGACGGGCATCACCGAGCCGTAGCGTTTCTTCATCTCCTCGGCGACATCAAAGGGCAGCCCCAGGCCGATGGCCACGTCCCGGGTGATCTGGTAGCCGGCCACCGGCAGGATGGAGGTGTGCCAGATGCTGCCGTCCTTGAAGATGCAGATATCGGTGGTGCCGCCGCCGATGTCGGCGAGGATGACACCTACCTGCTTCTCGTCCGTGGTGAGAACCGCCTCGCTACTGGCCAGTGGCTCAAGCACCAGGTCCTCAATCTCTATGCCGAGGCTGCGGATGCACTTTACCAGGTTCTGTACCGAGGTGGCCGCCGCCGTGATGATGTGGGTCTCCACATCCAGGCGGAAACCGTGCATACCCACCGGGTTTCGCACGCCGGGCTGGCCGTCAACGGCGTAGCCACGGGGGATAACGTGGAGCAGCTTGCGGTCGTTGGGAACCTTGATGCTCTGGGCGCTGGCCAGTACCCTTCTCAGGTCGTCGGGGCGCACTAGGCGGTCGTTGCGGGTAATGGCGATAACGCCGCGGTTGTTCATTGAATTTACGTGGCGGCCGGTGACGCCGACATAGGCCGATTCAATTTTATAGTCGCTGGCCCGTTCCGCCTGCTTTACCGATTCCCGGATGGCCTCTCTGGCGTCATTGATGTTGACCACCAATCCCTTGTGCAGACCCTTGGAAGGGGCGATACCAACGCCGACGACCCTTGTGCTGCCGGTTTCATTGATCTCGGCGATGGTGGTGCATATCTTGGTTGTACCTACATCAATGGCGGCAATAATCCTGTCTTTCATCTGTCTCCTCCTTTTGTTCTTTCTTTTTTTATACCCTTAATAACTTCCCAACCTATCACATTTTTTGACCTCCTCCCGTCGAGTCTTGGGGGTATTCTGTTTTATGATAGTGAATAAGACCGCTGCGCTCTTCCTGAGTTGGCCGGTTTCCCGGCGTTGCCAACAGCCTCTCTAGCTAGAATAAATAGCCTCTCCGATGACTCATCAAGCTCTTCCTGGTTTATGATGCGGGTGGCCGCCCTCATCCTGGCGCTGCGGCTGCGCGGATTGGTAATAATCTCCGCTCGTGAGGGGATTACCACCTTCCTGTTGATCAGCCGCAGCCGTGGCGTGTGGCCGCAGGCGCAGACCAGCTTCTCCGGCGGGCAGATACAGCCCTTGGCCTCGTTGAGCATGAACCGCTTCACGATGCGGTCTTCCAGCGAGTGATAACTGATGACCACCAGCCGGCCATCCGCACCGAGCAGATTGACCGCCTGCCGCAGTGCTGCCTCCAGGTTCTCCAGCTCCTGGTTGACGGCGATGCGCAGAGCCTGGAAGGTCCTGGTAGCCGGATGAATCCGGCCCCTCCTGCCGCCGCAGGCCTGCTCTACCACCGCCGCCAGTTCCAAGGTCGTTTTGAGCGGCCGCCGGGCGATAATCTGGCGGGCTATCCTGCGGCTCTGCTTCTCCTCACCGTACGTCCATATCAACCGGGCCAGACTGGCCTCGGAGAAGGTGTTGACGATATCGGCCGCCGTAAGCTCCTGGCCGGGGCTGAAGCGCATATCCAGCGAGGCCTCACGCTGAAAGCTGAAACCACGGCCACTGTCGCTAAGCTGGAGCGAGGAAAGGCCCAGGTCAAAAAATATGCCGTGCACCGGGAAGAAATCAGTCCTCAGGCAAATGGCCTCAAGATTGGCAAAGTTGTCATTTACCAGCCGCACCGAGCCGCTGTAGGCGGCCAGCCTGGCCTTGGCGGCGATGATGGCTTCCGGGTCGGCGTCAATACCCAGAAGTTGCCCGCCGGGTGAACTATGCTCTATGATGACGGTGGCGTGGCCGCCACCGTTTACGGTTGCATCTATATAGCGGCCGCCGGGGCTGACCGCCAGGGCCTGGATAGTCTCCTCCACCATCACCGGGGTGTGACCAGGTGCCGACACCAAATCCACGCCTCCTATTTTTGTTCCAGGCTTTCTATAATCTGCCAGGCCTGTACCTGGCTCGAGGCCTTCTCTACAGCCCACTCATCCGGACTCCAAAGCTCCATGTTCTTGTTGACGCCGGCGACGATTGCCTCGTCATAAATACCGGCGAAATCACGCAGCGGCGCCGGCAGACTGATGCGGCCGGCGCTATCTATGACCATGTGGAAGGCGGTGGCAAACAGGGCCCGGTTGAGCGTCCTCATTTTGCTGGGCGCCAGGGAACCGGTGGTCAGGGTATCGGCTACTTTTTTCCACTCTGCCAGTGGATAGACGGTGATGCACTTCTCGGGCCCGGGTATAAGTACAACGCCGTCCTTAAGATACCGCCTGAACCGGGGCGGCAGGGGCAGCCGTCCCTTTTCGTCTAGCTTATATTCAAATTCACCAAAAAACATCATTTTCTACCACTTTTTCCCACGTCTTCCCATTCTACGGTCCGATTTACCCTTTGTCAATAACTTTTTTTAGCCAAAAAACAGCCTTTCACGCCTGAGCAGTACTAAAGTTTTTTCCTATATGATCCCGCGTTGGCCGCCACGGGGATGTATGGTAGAATCAGGCCCGTGATAATTGACATCCTGACCCTTTTCCCCGATATGTTTAACGGCCCTTTTGACACCGGTATCTTCAACCGGGCGGTTAGCGGCGGCCTGGTTGAGGTGCGCCTGCACAACATCCGCGATTACACCCATGACAAGCACCACATCACCGACGACTACCCCTTCGGCGGCGGCGGTGGCATGGTGCTCAAGCCGGAGCCTATCTTCGAGGCGGTAGAGGCCGTTAATAAGGATAGGCCAGAGGCGGAGGCCAGCCCGCCCGTCATCCTGCTGACACCGCAGGGCCGCCCCTTCAACCAGCAGATAGCCGAAGAGCTAGCCGGAAAAAAGCGCTTGGTCCTCATCTGCGGCCACTACGAAGGCGTCGATGAGAGGGTGCGCCAGCACCTGGCCACCGACGAGATAAGTATCGGCGACTATGTCCTAAGCGGCGGCGAGCCGGCGGCCATTGTAGTTATCGACGCTGTAGTGCGTCTGTTGCCCGGTGTCCTGGGCAGGGAGGCATCCACGCTGGGCGGCTCCCATACCTCCGGACTGCTCCAGTTCCCGCAGTACACCCGGCCGGCCCGCTACCGCAACTGGGAAGTGCCGGAGGTGCTCCTATCCGGAGACCACGCCCGCATAACCGCCTGGCGCCGGGAGCAGGCTGTCAGCCGCACCGCCAGGCGCCGCCCCGAGCTTCTGGAAAACGCCGAGCTTACTCAGAGAGAGGGTCGGCTGGCGGAGAGGCTTAGGAAAGAGGACACTTGCTAAACAACCGTCTTTTATGATTTACTAAGGCAGAGGAGATTATCCAGAAAATGAATATGGCCCAGTTACTGCCCGTTAAAGAGAACCCCAATATACCGGACATGTCCCCCGGCGATACGGTTAAGGTCAGCAGCAAAATCGTGGAGGGCGGCAAGGAACGCCTCCAGGTATTTCAGGGGGTAGTCCTCAAGCTGCGCCGTGGCGCCGATGGCGGCAGCTTTACCATCCGGCGGGTGAGCCACGGTATCGGCGTCGAGCGCACCTTCCCGACGGCTTCGCCGCTGGTGGATAAGGTACAGATAGTTCGCCGCGGCCGGGTGCGCCGGGCCAGGCTTTATTACCTGCGCGAGCGAAGTGGTAAAGCGGCCCGCATTAAGGAAAAGACCTAGCCGAGGCCATCCTGAGCCTTAATACCCCCGGGGTATAGCCTTTGCCTTATGCCGAGGTAAGCGTCAATTCACCAGCCGCCCAGCGCCACACCTTCAGCTATTCAATCCCCGATGGCCTGAAGCTGGCGGTGGGCCAAGCGGTGTGGGTT
>DAOUZU010000061.1 GCA_030665535.1 Dehalococcoidia bacterium | reverse complement strand
TGTGGACTATTTTTCTCATTGTCTTGGTGGTCATTTTCATTCTCCTCTCTTTATTAGAAGGCCGTCGTTATTCCCGCCCCGTTAGCTGGCGCCATCTCTCTTCGCCCAGACACTCGCGGGCGGAGGAACACCAGTCAATACAGGATGGCATTTTCTCCCGGTGAACCATCTCGCCGCACTTGTAGCATTTTATGCGCGACTCATCGGAGAAGATCTCCACCTGAGTGCCGCACTTGGGGCACTTGTGCAGCCCTACCCTCAGCTTACGGCTGTCCTGTCCCGGGCATCTGAATGTCATCTGGTCACCTCTAGGCCAATCCTAAGCGTAGTATAATGCGCTCCCGGATAGACTACTATGATATAAATCATACTGACAGAATAAATTAAAGGCAAACCCTTTTAGTGAGTGCGCCCGGTCAGACCTGCGGCGGGCCTTCGCTGAGCAAGCGTAGCTTGTCCTGGTTGAGAATTGTGATCTCGCCCCGGGTGGAAGATATAATCCCGCCGTCTTTCAGGCGGCCGAGGATGCGAATGGCCGTTTCCGTGGTGGTGCCGGCCATATCGGCAATCTCCTGCCGGGTGAAAGGCAGGCTGGCCCCCAGCTTGGCCGAGAGCATCAGAAGAGTACGGGCCAGGCGCTGTTCCACCCTCTCCCCGGCCAGGTCCTTGAGGCGGCCCTGGGCCTCCCTTAAACGCCCGCCCAGGATGTTGATAATCCTGAGCACCACCTGCGGATGAGCGGTGAGAAAGGACAGCAGATCATCCTTCTTGATGGCCGCCACCTGGCTCTCAACCGCCGCCTGTGCCGAAGCCGGATAGGCCCTGCCCTCAAAAACGGCCACCTCGCCGAACATCTCGCCGGGGCCGAAGAAGGCGATAATGACCTCCTTACCCTGCGAGGAATGCTTCAGGACCTTTATCCGCCCCGTAATTAGGATGTAGAAATAGTCCGGGGTGTCCCCCTCCCAGAAGGCATACCGGCCCGCCTCCAGGCGTCGCGCTGCGGCTAGCCGGGAAAGCCCGGCTAGCTCAGCGTCACTCAAGCCGGAGAATACGAGTGACTTCTTGAGCGCCGCGGTGAGAGCCTCAGGAGACAGTGTATCGGCATCTTTCAATCGTCAAGCTCCATATGCCCTGGTGGGGAAGGGGGGACTCGAACCCCCACGCCTTGCGGCACATGAACCTAAATCATGCTCGTCTGCCAATTCCGACACTTCCCCTTTTTAAGGTCTGGCCCAATTTTTCATTAAAAGGCGGCCCAAGTCAAGTGGGCGGCATTGACAAGCGGCTATCTCTGGTGTTTTATTAGGCAAAGTGACGCATAGCACAAAGGAAGGGACAGATGAATAGATTGCTGCTTATTCCACTAATGGTAATCCTGGCGGTAGCTACCGCCTTTAGTGGCTATTCCTATTTCCAGCAGAACAACAAGCTGGATGATGCCCTCGCTCAATTATCTGCCTTGCAGAATGGCATATCATCTTTTGAAAGAGATTTTATCCCTTTGCAGGCGGATATTTTTGCCCTTGAAGTGCAGCTTAATGGCGCTGAGGGCATTCTGGGCCAGATTCAGGAGGATATTGTCACCCTGGCTTCGCATGACCGCATAGTGCCGCAACTGGTGGAAATGCTGGAGCCGAGCGTGGTCAGAATTGATGTTAGCGGCCCCGGCTTCCAGGCTTCCGGCTCCGGGGTGATTATTAACGGCGCCGGAGATGTGCTGACTAACAACCATGTTATAGATGATGCTAGTTCCGTCCAGGTTACTCTTATGAACGGCACCGTGTTTGACGGCACGGTCATCGCCACCGCGCCAGGCCGGGATATGGCCATTATCAGACTCAGCACCAGCCGGACGGATTTTCCGGCGGCTACTCTGGGCACATCGTCTAATTTAGTAATCGGTGAGGAGGTTGTCGTCATGGGTTATCCGCTGGGTCTGGAGGGAATGGCCAGCTTCGCCAAGGGGATAGCCTCGGCCATTCGGACACTGGATGACGGCTACAGCTATATTCAGACGGACGCCGCCATCAACCCCGGCAATAGCGGCGGCGCCCTGGTCAATCTGGAAGGCGAGGTTATCGGCATCAATGTGGCCAAACTCGTTGATACGGATATAGAAGGCATCGGCCTGGCCATCCCCATCGACGAAGCCAAGTCTTTTATTGAAGCTAACACATAGCCTGTGCGGCGCCAAGCAAGATGTGGTTTTTACTATTTGGCAACAAGGTTTATTACGACCACCTGGGCTATATCATCAACAAATGCCCTGAGTGTGGCCAGTCGGCGCCGTTTTATGTGGAGCAGGAGCGCAAGAAACTCACTATCTTCTTCTTGCCCACTTTCCGTTATTCGTCCAAACAATCAATGACCTGCACCGGCTGCCGCCAGCGGTTTGATGTGGCCAAGGATCTCAAACCGCAGATAGCCGAGAAGCTGATGACCAAAGACGAGGTGACCTCGGTGATTCAGCAGAGGCGGCGGGATGAACTGGCCGGCATGCCCCGCTGCCCCGGCTGCCAGGCGCAGGTTACTGCCGATATGGCCTACTGCCCCGGCTGCGGCCGGAAGCTCACCGGGGAAGCATGATAGAGCAGAACGTCCGCCGCATTCTGAGCCAGCTCCCGGGGGGAGTGAAGCTGGTGGCCGCCGCCAAAACGAGGACGACGGAGGAAACCCTGGAGGCTATCGCCGCCGGTGTGGAAATAATCGGCCACAACTACATCCAGGAGGCGGAGAGGGCACACCAGATTATCGGCGGCCGCGCCCGCTGGCACTTCATCGGTCATTTACAAAAGAACAAGATCAAGAAGGCGGCCGTTCTGTTTGACATGATAGAGACCGTCGAAAGCCTTGAGATGGCCCGGGGAATAGATACTCGCTGCGCCCGCATCGGCAAGGTAATGCCGGTGCTTATCGAGGTCAACAGCGGCTGTGAAACGCGTAAAAATGGTGTCCTGCCTGACGAGGTGGAGGGGCTAGTGCGGCAGGTCTCAGCCTTGAACCATATTAAGGTAGAGGGCCTTATGACGATGGGCCCCCTCGTCCCGCACCTTGAGGATTCCAGGCCCTATTTTTCCGCCACCCACAGGCTTTTTGAGGAGATTAAAGGGCTGAACCTGCCCAATGTGGATATGAGGTATCTTTCAATGGGCATGTCAGACAGCTACAAGATAGCCTTGGAGGAAGGGGCCAACATAGTCCGGCTGGGCAGCCTGATCTTCGGCCCCAGGGCCTAGCCGCTACAGCCGCTCAAGGCCCTTAACGATGTCGACAAGGTTGGTAAAGGGGGTGCATTTAATCCCCTCCCGCCGGTAGTGTTCCAGCAACTCTCCGGTAGCAAAGGCGTGCTGCGCCAGGCTTGCCGGGGGTATGTCCGAAGGCCCGTTGCCGGCATATATGACACGGTGGCCACCCTCCTGGAAGTACCTCGTATAGGCTTCCTTAAACCCTTTATGCAAGAGACTGCCCGCAGGCCCTATGTAGCGGGCGTCAACACCCTTGTTGCCGAAGCTGGTGCGGGCGGCCATCACCGCGATATCACTCAGGCCCAGGTCGTCCAGGATTGTCTTGATATAGAAGTCCAGCCCGTTGCTGACAATTACGAAGCGGAAGCCCCTGCCCCGGCAGTATTCAATGAGTTCACTCAGACCTGCCCGCGGCCTGGCTATCTCTCTGACCATTTTGACCAGTGTGGGCTGGTCTTCCTTGACCATGGCGAAGGCGCTGGTGTTGAAGTTTCCCACGGAGATTCGGCCCTGCTGATAGTCGGCCAGCAACCGCCTCCAGTCACCGTCGGCGAAGGCGTCCAGTAAAGGGAAGCCGACATCCTCATGGGTGACGGTGCCGTCGAAATCACACTGGAAAATGGTCTTGTCCGGTTGGGGTGCCATCAGGTAGCACTCCCGGATTGGCCGCCTGCGCCTATTTCTTCTATCTTATCCGAAGTCTCCGTTTGTACTTCTTCCTCCAAATGGTCAATGTAAAGAACACCGTTCAGGTGGTCCAGCTCGTGCTGAAGTGCCTGCGCCTTAAGGCCGTCGGCCTTGATTCTTATCTTCCTGCCCTGCCTGTTCAGTCCCTTGACGGTTATGGCGTCATACCTCATTATCTCCCCGGACTGTCCGGGTAGGCTCAGGCAACCCTCTACCACCTGTCCCTCCCCGGACTGCTTCACTATCTCCGGGTTGATAATGGCTATGGGTTCCTCTTCCAGCATCTGGAGGACAACCACCCGCAGCGAGACGCCCACCTGGGGGGCCGCCAGTCCCACCCCACCGGCCTGCTGCATGGTCTCCATCATATCGTCAATCAGCCGTTGGATGGATTTGTCAGTGACCGACGACACCTTGCGGGCCTTCTTGCGGAGAACGGCTGCGGGCATGTGTCGTAACTTCCTGACGGTCATTTCTTATGCCTTCACCTTGGTACAATTTTAGCATATTCAGCTTTATGTCGTCTACAGAAACGCCCTTTTTCAGCTTGCCCTCGCCAGGCCACTGTGCTACCATTGTGCTCGCCGCGGGGCGTAGCGCAGCCAGGTAGCGCACCTGAATGGGGTTCAGGTGGTCGCCGGTTCGAATCCGGCCGCCCCGACCATTAGGATTGAAGCAAAGAAGGCGAGCACTCGCCGCCTTTTAGCAAACTTGCTAAACACGCGAGGAGTCAATGGGAGGTAGTGCATAAATGTTTATTACCATTGTTCTGGTAATGGTCGCTTTCTATACTTTTTTAGAGTTCTATCACCGTTCGCAAAAAATAAAGGTAACCTGGTATGACAGAGTCATCGGAGGAATAGGCGGGATTCTATTGCTGATAGCTATGTGGAACATAGTGGATGTACGAGGGGACTTGGCCGATACCCGTTTATTCATCCTAATGACCGGGCTGCCGGCAGTAATACTTATGATGTTAGCCTGGCTGTTTATTGTCCGGCGGCGTTGAATAACCTGGTACTAGAACCTGTTTGAACATAGGACGTGGGCAGGATTCAGAACAGTCAAACTGAAAGCGTGGCCGGAAAGTACGCCCAGACTCCCCGAGAGATGCTAGCGCCTCACCCCCATTTTGGGGAGATGGAGAATATGCTGGATACGTTCCTGGGCAATCTCGACCGACAGGGGGCGTCTTGACAGTGACCGGTAGCATGTGCTGGCCACTGGCGGCGACATTTTCTAGCGGCTATTTATTTACCGTACTGGTAGACCACTTCTCGGCGAGGTCTCCGACCCACGGCAGCTTAAACATCGTTCCTTGGTAGGCCTTTATCATCAGCATTATCCATAGGACGAATCCGAGGACGCCGACAATTGGAGTCAGCCCCCAACCTATGAAGGGTATCGACCCTATGACGATTGACATGATACTCAAAGAACCAAAGACAATAATTGACTGCATGGCGTGAAAGCGCACGAACTTGCTCTCATTCTCCAGCAGGATAAAGACTAACCCCGACACCCAGCCCAGCACGTAGCCCAGCAGCCCGGCTACATTTTCTTCCAGCCCGGTAGATGTTTTCGCCATTTGACGCTCCTTTTCTGTAATTATTCCCGGATAATTCTGTAATGCGATAAACAGGCTGTAAATAACTTTTTAGCTGACTGGCCGATGGCGCCAATTGCCGCTGTTACTTCTTTTTGGTACTGGTGGACCACTTCTCGGCCAATTCGCCAACTACGGGAAGCATGAACTTTTCCCCCTGGTAGGCCTTTACCATAAGCACAATCCACAGCACAATGGCCAGGAGCCCGGCCACTGAAGCAATCCCCAGACCAATAATCGGTATCGGGGTCATTATTATTGTTACGACAGACAGACTGCCGAAAACAATGATAGACTGCATAGCGTGGTAGCGGACGAACTTATTCTCCGTCTCCAGGAGGATAAATATCAGCCCCGTTGCCCAAAGCGCAACGTAGCATAGCAGTGCCGCCACGTTCTCCTGAAGCCCTGTAGAGGTCTTTTCCATCTGATTCTCCTAAAACGAGACTGGGCTTAAGCCTATACCACGCTAGTGATAGTGTCAATGGCTATACAGCTACAGGTGACACCGTCACCCCTTCAGCCTGATTTTATCATTGGCGTCAATCTCCTGCTGGAACTTCAGATAACGTATAAGATCACTCCGCGTAACCAGTCCAACCAGCTTATGGCCGGATATCACCGGAAGTTGGTTCAGATCGCCGCTCTCCATCAGTTGTATAACGTTATTCAACCCGTCTTCAGGGCCGATAGTTTTGAGTTCCCCGGCCCCTGTCATTACCTCACTCACCAGCACGGATGACCATTGCTCCCGAGGTTTCTTTTTTATATCCGTCATGGTTACCAGTCCCTCCAGCTTCTGACCGCGCACCACCGGCAGAGCACGCTGGTTGTACTGCATTATGTAGTCGTGGAGGGTCTGCTGCAGCGAAAGGTCCGGCGGCACGCTCTTGAAATCGGTAGCCATAATATCCTTGACCCTTCCCTC
>DAOUZU010000028.1 GCA_030665535.1 Dehalococcoidia bacterium | reverse complement strand
GAGACGGCCGGAGGAAGCGGAGGGGTCAGAGACAAGCATAAAAGAGGAGAAACTCCAGATGGCGGAGGCAAACAGGAAAAGGGCGAAGACCTTGTCCACTCGTCTCTTAGCCTGCTGCAGGACTATTACGAACAGGGTGATAAATACGAGGGAACTGACTAGTGGTATTATGCCCCAAAGATTCATCCGGGCATTCTCCCGACTACCGGTAAGACTGGTTGATAATACTTACTTTATGTATGGTATAGCTTCAATTATGACTTAAGGCCTAGACCTTGTCAATAAAACCGTACTAAAGACTAGCTATTTAACATAAAAAGCGGGTGGCCTTAGGGCCACCCGCTTGCTGGGACGAGAGAAGGGCTTTTAGGCCTCCACGCGGCGTTCCTCTCTTACCGTCACGCCGGTAGTGGCGTTCACCAGGTATTCAATGATGGCCGGGGAGGGATTGATGTGGGGCGGTTTTAAATGGGCCAGCTCGGCCCCGGCGGCCTGCTGCTTCATTTTGTATAGCTTGAAGGCGCCCCGCGGCAGTAGTGTTACCTCCAGCGGCCTCAAGCCGGTGAAGGATTCCAATTCAGCATAAGGGGCGTCCAGCTTCTTCAGCTCCTCGTGGATGGCGGCGGCTATCTTCTCGGTGGAGTCGCCATTTTCCTGGCTGGGCTCGATGCAGAGGCGGAGCCGGGGACAGTCCTGGCTTATCTCTTTATAGGCTATCCAGTCCTTATAGGCACGGCCGGAGTTCTCTATGGCCTGCCAGATGACCTTTTCGGAGAGGCGGGTGAAGCCGGCGATGTCAATCTGGTCATCCACCCGGGAGAGGAAGAGCATCTGCGGTATATCTATGTTGAGCTTTTCGTTACGAAGGGCGGTAATCTCCACTAGGTGCCCCAGCCGGAAGCGGACGAAGGCCCCGCCCTGAAAGTTGGTTATCACCAGTTCGTATTTACCCGGCTTGATCTCGTCCATCAGCAGGGTGGACGGTTGGTATGACGGATCCTGCCGGCTTTTGGCGACCTCTTCTTCCGGGATGAACTCCAGGAAGTTAAGATGGGGGAAAAAGGTCATTCCTTCGTAGTCCCAGGTCTGGGTGGCTATCATCGGCGCCTCGGTGCAGCCGTGGAAGTCCAGCGGGTAACGGCCCCACATCTGCTTGATCTTCTCCCGGTAGACGGAGCCGTCTATGCCGAAGGTTATCAAGCCTTTAAGCGGCCAGATGTCCCGGGGCAGGAGAGAGCGGCCGGCCATTTTGGCTCTCAGTTTTCCCTTGGCCAGCCGCAACAGCGCCCGGGGATTCTTGAGCAGCGCTTTTATGTTTCGGCTGCCGTTCTTCTGGCTGAAACGGTCACCGATGGCCACTGTAATACTGGACATAGCGAAGCAGATATCCAGCCCTTCGGATAAAGCCATATCAAAGCCATTGCGTATCCTGTCCTCAAAGGACATCATTTCTGCCTCCTCCGGTGGCGGCAGGAAGCGGAAAATGCCCTTGGGAAATACCCGGGCCATGGTACCGGTGGCATAGGGCGGCGGCGCCATACCGTAGAAGACTTTATCACCCTTGAGGAAGGTGGCGTCCTTGCGGCCATGGCAACTGGAGAGCATGACCAGGGCGATAACCAACGGCTCCAGTTCATCCAGCTGGCGGGCGGTCAGCGGGGCCCAGCGGTAGGCGTACTCACCGGACTTGCCCGACGTGTACTGCCACAGTACCGGCTTTCGCGGTAGCACGTCCATCCGCCGTTTAAGGAGGAAGGGGGCGTAGTCGTCGTAATTGGTTAAGGGCACCATCTCACGGAATTCCTCCACGCTGCGCGGGCTGGCCCCCCTGAATATGTGGCGTCCCAGCTCGCATCCCCGCAGCAGCTCCATCTGCTCAAGGAGCAGGCGGCGTTGAATCTTCATGAAGTCGTCTAGGCTTAGGTCCAGGAAACCGCAGCACCTTTGCCATAGCTCGTCGTAGTTGCCCTGCTTGAAAAGTTCGGCTATTTTACTCATCTGGATAGACCTCCTCTGATTTTGTTTAACTCTTGGGAAACATTAAACTGGCCAAGAAAGGCTTTTATACTCTTTATATTCGGCCACAGCATGGGCGTCCGCTGCCGGTACTCCCCGTAGCCGGGGAACATCCGGCCGAAGACATACCTGTCCTGGATGACTATTAGCGGCAGGTTCAGCGCCAGCCATACCGGGATGGCTACGAGCAGCAGGCTAGAATGGGAGACAAGGAGAAGTGAAAGAAGAACTAGAACGTAAAAGTGCAGCCAGGGATGGCGCACCAGGGCGTAGAGGCCGGTTGTTACCAGCCTATCGCCGACACCGGTGTTGACATAGGTCTTACCAAAGGGCAGGTTGATGAAGAGGGCGTGGATGAGCAGAATAAGCGAGGCAGCCAGCAGCCCCCAGCCCAGCCAGGTAGACCAGACCGGTAGCGGCAGGGTGTCTCCGTTTAAGCAGACGCCAATGGTGCCGTAAACGAGCAGGGCGTTGCCCAGCCCCCAGGTGATCGGCTTGACCAGGGGAAGCCTTTTTAGGGCAACAAGGTCGAAAAGGTGTATCACCAGGAAACCAGCGGCGCCCAAGACAATGTAGAACATAGCAACCACTATCGCAGAGCGTTTGGGCGTTGGGAAGGTTTTGTGTACTAGAACACTGTTCTATTGAAGCTAAAAGGGATAAAAAAAATCTCTCCGCTGTGGAGAGAGGTGGTTAAAACCCAGGTATATTATCAGGCCCGGTGGCTTACTTGTACTTGATCTTAACCTCTTGGCCCTCAAAGGATTCGGACTCCTTGTCAATTTCCCCCAGCTTGCTGGTCAGCTCTTCCAGGTCAGCCAAGGGTGAGTCCTTGCCCAACTCAAGCCCGTAGCCGATGAAGAAATCAACGAAGTTCTTGAGCAGCCTCTTGGTGTCCTGCTGGAAGGAGGCCAGCTCTGCCTTGGTAACAAACTTGGTATCTTTCGGCCCGCCGATCTTGGCCAGAAGCTTCTTGACATCCTGCCTGAGGTCATCAAATTCTTCTCTGCTGACTGCGGCCTTGCTCTTGGCCTCGTCTTTGAGCTGGCTGTCAATCAGGAAGCTGACAAAATCGGTCTGGGACATGTCACCGCGGTTATCGGTGATTTTTTTGACCAACTCCATCAACATCTTGCGCTCAGTCATAGGGTCTCTCCTTTGATGATGGTTGCTAGTGGGGTTAGGCTTCCTCAGGTTCTTTTAGCTCAAGTGTTTCCAGGATGCCGTCTATGCTTCGGAGCAAGGTGAGACCTTTCTGGGTCACGCGGTAGGTAAAGGAGGGGTTGCCCACTTTCACTTTGTCGATAAGGCCGCGCTCCAGCAGAAAGCCGAGATACTTCTGCAACTGGAAGTAGCTCATATTGACGCTGTACATTATCTCGGTCTTGCCTGCTTCGCCCAGCCTGAGCATATCAGCTACAATCTCAATACTGGACCTGCGTCCTTCAAGTCTCATGTGACTGCCCCTATTACTATAGTACTGTTAAGCCTAGTACTATTCTACTAGCGCTGTCAAGGTGTATTTTGCAAAAAACAAAGGTAAAAGACGAGAAAGGACGGTTTTTGGCTAAAACAGGGCCAAATACCAGTCCCAGAGGCCGGCACCGTGAACCAGGGTGATGACGGCGCCGATAGCGAGGAAGACGCCGAAAGGGAGCGTCTGCTTTCTCTCCCGGAGCTTGAGCGCCAGCAGGGCAATGGCGGCCAGGCCACCCGTTATGATGGCCAGCATAACGGCCACCAGCACCAGGGGGAAACCGGCCACCAGGCCGATTAGACCGGCCAGCTTAACATCTCCCCAGCCCATACCGCCCCGCGAGACGATGGCGATAATCAGAAAAAGCCCCAGACCCAGACCGCCGCCGCCGCCGGCGCTGGCGATGGTGGGTACCGTATCCAGGTCGGACAGGAACAGGCTGAGGCCTAGGGCCACCAGCATCGCCGGGAAGACCATCTTGTTGAGGATGAGACCCTGTTCCAGGTCAATAGCCAGGATGGCGATGAAGAAGCTGCCGTAAATGGTGGCGATAGCCAGGTCGGCGTTGAAGCCAAGCTGCCAGTAGAGGTAGGCGAACAAGGCGCCGGTGCCTAATTCCACCCACAGGATACGCCGGGGGAGCTGGCTGTGGCAGTAGCGGCAGCGGCCGCGCAGCCATAGATAACTGAATACGGGGATCATGTCCAAGGCTGCCAGGCGTTTGTGGCAGGCATCGCAACCGGAGGCCGGGCCGACAATAGACCGGCCGGCTGGCAGGCGATCAGCCACCACATTGAGGAAGCTGCCTACTGCTGTCCCCAGCAGGCTGAAGAGGACTATCCAGGCAATCTCCATTGGTGTCTATTCTGGCTGATTTCCCCCTGTCCCGTCAACAGCACACCGGCATGACCATATGTCTATTGACTTTTGTTACACTGGAATCTATACTCGCATTTATCAGAAGATTCGGGGGATGACCATGGCCGAAGAAGGAAAAATGGAAACAGACCAGCAGAAAAATGGTATTTGGACTAACCAAAAAGCGATGCTTCTGGTCACCGAGATGATGGCTGGCCGTATCGTTGATATCAGACCTCAGGTTGATTTCACCAGTGAGATGGGTTTCAACTATCCGTCAGTTGAGAAGGCGCTGGATATAAAAGGTGACGAACTACTGGAAGTGCTCCAATCACTGACCGAAGCGGACATACTGAGGGAAAAATTCTTCGACCGGTTGCTGCGCTGCCCCCAATGCCGGTCAATTAATCTCAGGCCAACCACTCACTGCCCCAAGTGCGGTTCGGGCTATATCGCCCGTGGCCGGGTATTGGAGCATTCTGCCTGCAAATACGCCGGCTTGGAAGAGGAGTTTATCTCTAAAGGTCGCTACATCTGCCCCAAGTGCCACCAGGAGATGAGGACGTCTGGCGTAGATTACCAGAGCCTGGGACTGCTCTACAAGTGCCATGATTGTCATGAGACCTTTCGTCTGCCCCTTATCAAGTGGCAGTGCCTCAAGTGCGCCACCGTTACCGACGAGGATAAGGTTACGGAGCTAAATATCTATTACTATAGCTTCAATGAGGATAAGCGGAGCTGGCTTGAGTTTGAGTTGAGGCCCAAGATCCAGCTTATCGAATTCTTGAGGCAGCGCGGTTATAAGGTAGCCGAGAAGGCGGCTATCAAGGGGCGCTCCGGTGCCGAGCATGAGATAGATATCCTGGCTACTAGGGATGATGGTATTATCGACTATACCATCGCCATCGGCGTTAAGGTAGCCGGAGATAAGATAGAACTGGGCGAAATCTTTGACTTTGACGACAAGGCCTATGATGTCGGCATCCATGACAAGGTGCTGGTGGTGGTGCCTGAACTGGGGCGGGAAGCGGAGAAATTCGCCAGCCAGCAACGGATAAAGGTTCTGGAGGTAAGAGACCTGGATACGGTGTTGATCGGCAACATTGCCACTCCACCGAAAGAGGTCAAGCTGGAGCCATTCAAGTTTGAGTCCAAGAAACAGCTGATAGACTACCTCATGCGCCACGGTTATGATGTCAAAGAAAATGCTATCGTCAAAGGCAAATCCGGCGCCGATCACAACATAGGCATCCTGGCCACCAAGGACGACGGCATCATAACCCATCGCATCGCCATCGGTGTGTTGGAGTTCGAGCAGCCGGTAGACCTGGCCACCGTCTTTGAATTTGACGACAAGGCTTATGATATCGGCATCATGGACAAAGTACTTATTGCCACCCCCGGCCTTACACCGGAGGCCAGGCAGTTCGCCAAGCGGCAGAAAATAAGGCTCTTTGAGATAGAGGCGCCGGAGCCCTCCGGCAACTGATACCATCCTGCCAACCCCGCAGTCTATCGTCAACGGCCAGTATTTCCCTCATCATGGGGGACAAAAGTACTGGTCGAAACCATGACTAATATACTATTGACCCTCACATTGGCCCCTCATATAATTTAGCTAACTAATCATTATCACACCTTTAACTACCTGACTATAATGAAAATAACGAGGAAAGGAGGAAAAGAGTTGTGAATAAGATGTTCAAGCGTTTTAAGAAGGGACAGAAGGGTTTTACCCTAGTCGAGTTGCTGATCGTGATAGCAATCTTGGGTATCCTAGCCGCTGTTGCTATTCCTAATCTAATTAGCTTCGTCAACTCCGGCGATACTGCGGCCATGGACACCGAGTTGACTACAGTACAAACGGCGGTAATAGCCTATATGGCGATGAATAGCGGCGATGCGCCGACCGCCGATACGGTCAGCGGAACAATAACCGCGGCTGTTGATCCTTATCTTATCGGTGGCATTGGTGGTGTTGGTTATCCGACCTACGAGGTTGCCGCCGATGGGATTTCCGTAGTCAGAGTATAACTAGCCATTAAAAACCGTTTTATGGATGGAATCAGGGCTCGTCGGTGGGTTGGAGCAATCCGGCCCCGCCGGCGAGCCTTGGTGTACCTGGCCGACTCGCTGCCGAAGGGGATATGCCCGCTACCGAATAACCAAGCCGTTACGATATGGTATTATTGACGCCAAGAAAGGATAATCGCGGATGCTGAGAAAACTCGTTAAGAAGGGGCTTACTAAGCAACAAGAGGGTTTCACCCTATTTGAGATCTTGGTGGTCATCGCCATCCTGGGTATTCTCGGCGCTGTGGCCATTCCCAACCTACTTAACTTTGTCAACTCTGGTGATACTGCGGCCATGGAGACAGAGCGGGACAGTGTCCAAGCAGCCATGATAGCCTTGATGTTTGATAACGGTATCACCGAAGTAGCTCCCCATGCCGCCCCGGTAAGCAATCTGACCGGGTGGCCTATCTGGGTTGGCAAGCAGGCGGGGGATGGCGATTTTGATGACTTCCTCATAGATGCGGACGTTGAGTTTGAGTTCACCTGGAATAGCCAAGGTGTAATTTCCGTATCATAACCAACCTTCACATCAAATTAAAAAAAGAGAAACCCGTGGTCCTAATCTGGTAGACCACGGGTTTTATTATTGGATAATGTCCGGCGATGTACTATGTGGCTAGAAACCCGTCGGAGTTCTCGTTCTTTTCACTTCAAGAGTGCCGATGAGCTTCTCCACTTCCGCGCGGTCGTTGCAGAACTCCAGCATCACCTCACCGCTTATCTGTTTGCCCAGGAAGAGGTTGACCAGTGCCTCATCAAGGGATATCATGCCCATTTCACGATTTGTGCGGATAACATTGGGCAGCTGGTATATTTTACCATCCCGGATGAGGGCCCGGACCGCCGGATTGGCCAACAGTATTTCAACGGCGGCTATGCGGCCTGATTCCTTATTACGGGGTACCAACGCCTGACAGAGGACACCGACCAACAGAGAGGCTATCCTTGCCTGTGAAAGATGCCGTTCGTGTGGCGGGAAGAGGTCTATTATTCTCTCTATAGCCTGAGTGGCACTGGGGGCATGGCCGGTAGTAACCACCAGATGCCCTGTCTCAGCCAACGTCAGTATAGCCGCCGCCGTCTCCAGATCCCTCATCTCACCGACGAGAATCACATCCGGATCCTGCCTTAGGACATGCTTTAGGGCCTGAGTAAATGAGAGTGTGTCGCTACCAAGCTCACGCTGGGTGATGGCGCAGTTGATGCTGTTATGAACGTACTCTATCGGATCTTCAATAGTAACGATATGCCGGCTAGCGGTGTGGTTTATGTGACGTATCATTGCCGCTAGAGTGGTGCTCTTACCGCTGCCGGTGGGGCCGGTGACAACTACTAGCCCCCTCTGTTTCTCAATCAATGTTTTACAGAGATTGGGCAGCTCCAACTCGTCTACTGTTGGAATCTTTGGTGGTAGTAAGCGTATGGCAAGGCTGATGACACCGCGTTGCTGGGCGGCATTGCAGCGCAGTCGACCCACACCGGGCAAGGTATAACCAAAGTCCAGCTCCAGCTGTTTGTGAAAAGCCTCACGTTCCTGGGGAGTGGTAATCTGCAAAAAACACTCGTTAACGGACTCCGATGTCAGCGGGGCTGAGCCATTAACTGGCTGAAGACGCCCCTGTACACGCAAGAGCGGTGGGCTGGCTACCACCAGGTGCAGATCTGAGGCATCCTGGCCGTTGGCTTCGTTTAGTAGTTCAAATATATCCATGTTGCTACCTCCTCCCAGCTACAACAAAATAAAAATGAAGTTATAATGTGGATTTGGGTTATTCTCATCACCTTCATCTGCAATAATTTGGGTAACAATTACCTCCGCGAAACGGCCGGAGGCTCTCAGGTCGGTGGCGTAATCGAAGATGATTTGCTCGCCGGATAAACTGGTAATCTCACCTTCAATAGTCAAGTCACTACCGGAAAACTCTATACTCGTCAGATACATAGACGAAGATGGCTTTAAGGATACCACTGTCTTTATATCGCCAACAACATGCTCCCGGCTGAACCTTAGTGTAAGAAGCAGGTCTTCTAGGGCATTTGTCCTATCCATAAGCGGCTGAATAGGCGTTGTCGCTTCGTTTACTTGTCCCTGTAGGGAGGCTATGCTCGCCTGCTCTTGAGTAATCGCAGCTTGAGTGGTGGTTAGTTCAGCGCGTAGGTCTTCAGTTTCGGTTCTCATATTCTGGATGAACAAGCCGCCGAATACCAGGGCGCCTACCGCGGCGATGCCGACTACTGGCGCCAACACACCGGAAATGGCGATACCTTTGGGGCGGTAGACTTCAGGCAAGGCGTCAAAGTTGACTATAGAGCGGCTAGCCTCTTCTACCGGCAGTAGTAGCTCCTTGAGAGCCAGGCCGATATTGACCATATATTGGCTCGAATCGAAAGCCTCCGGCGCCTCAATCAATGACGGCAGTGCCGATACGGACAGCTTTAACTTGCCGACCAGCGCTGGCCAACTTTCCGGTTCTTGGCATAAATCCCCGGTGACGAAAAGAGGTGTCGCCGAGTCCAGGGGGTGGTCTGTGTGGCTGGAGTTATAGAAGGATATCGTCCTGTTGAGCTCTTCAGCAATGCTAGGCAGCTTGTCAGCCAGGGTGGTTGATTCGGTAGGCAGCGAGAGACTGCGGATTACTTGAGGTATACTGTCGTTCATTATTACAATGTCCGCATTGGAGAGCCAACTGTTAACGATAATCGCTTGGGGAACATCCGCGTTGCGGGCCAGGGCCAGAGGGGCTATATCAAGCTTTTTAATGTTTAAGCCGGCTCTGTCTAGTGTCCTGACCAGAGCATCTGTAGAATTGCGCGGGAAGGCCACCAGAAAAACACTCGTCTCTCCGGATGGGGAAGGCAATACCTGGTGGGCCAAATAAACCTGTTCTAGAGGCATAGGTATCACCCGGTTTGCCTCATTCTTTATGGCTTCGGGGATTATCGGTGCTGGTAGTTCAGGAAGTGTGATTAAGCGGAATATCGAGTTAAGTCCGCTAAGGGCGACAGTAACTTTTCTGGACCTAATTTCCTGAAGCTGAAGCAGGTCGTTTATACGCGCTGCCACCTGGACTTCGTCCATGATGACGCCGTCACTCACCAGCCCCGGTGGTAACAGTAAGCTTGCCCATTTCTCTACCTGCCGATCTTTGGTCAGCAGTAGTTTGATACCCGTGTCTTCCAAATACAGTGTTACTTGCGTCGTCATCTTAATCCCCTATATACGCTAATAGCGTTATTTCAATAAGTTTCAAGTTATCGAGATTCCCGGATGAATCTTCCAAATCCTCGATGGTTACCGAATCTATTGATGTCGTATTAAAAGCAAGCTCTGCCTCTATCATTGAGAGAAACTCTAGGATGTCCGATAGTTCGTTATAAACTTCCATTGTGATGGTGGTGTATTCATATGCGATATCGTCCAGTACTATTCTAGCAGGTGCGGTGGCAGTAAATTCCCGCACATCCAAGCCGGTGCCATGGGCCATATCAAAGAGAAGGTCGCCATAGATGCTACTCTCGATGTCTCTCGGAAGCTCGGCCTCGATGTCTTCAAGAGCGGTTCGGGCCTCGGCCAGTTCGTCTTCAAGGGCATCAAGCTGGCTCTGAAGCGCCGCGTTTT
>DAOUZU010000096.1 GCA_030665535.1 Dehalococcoidia bacterium | reverse complement strand
CCCTTCGGTTCAAAGCAACTGAGGCCGATGCCATTCAAACCCTCCACCATCACTAGGCGGCGGCGGTTGTAATCCTCCACCATATCGGTAATATCCGCATCGCCACCCTTGAGCGCCTCCAAGGCCGCTTTCTGGCCCATTATGGGGGCGCAGAGCATGGTGTACTGGTGAATCTTGGTCATGGCGGCGATAATCTCCGCCGGCGCCGCCGCGTAGCCGATGCGCCAGCCGGTCATCGCCCAGGCCTTGGAGAAACCGCCCAGGAGGATTGTCCTCTCCTGCATGCCGGGCAGGGCGGCGAAGCAGGTGTGTTCCGTACTATAGATGACCCTGGCGTAAATCTCGTCGGATATCACCAGCAGGTTGCGGGCACTGGCCACCACGGCCAGCTGCTCAAGCTTCCGCCGTGGCATAACCGCCCCGGTGGGATTGGCCGGATAGCCGATTAAAACAGCCTTGGTGGCGTCTGTAACTCGGGCGTCGATGGCGGCGGGGTCTACCTCAAAGTTATCTCGGTGGCTGGTCGGCACCATCACCGACTTACCCCCGGCCAGGGAAACGCAGGGGCTGTAGGAGACATAGGAAGGGTCGGCCATGATGACCTCGTCACCGGGGTCTATGATGGCCCTGGCGGCCAGGTCCAGCCCTTCGCTGACACCGACGGTAATCAGAATCTGGCTGTCGGGGTCGTATTCTAGGCCGTAGTTCTTATTGAGGTAGTCGGCTATCTCCCGGCGCAGCTCGGGCATGCCGGAGTTGGAGGTGTACATGGTGTCGCCCTTCTCCAGCGAATAAATGGCCGCCTCCCGGATGTGCCAGGGGGTGGCGTAGTCCGGTTCGCCGACACCCAGCGAGATGGTGTCCTCCATCGTAGCCAGCAGGTCGAAGAAGCGGCGTATACCGGAGGGCTGTAGCTGCCTCACCCGCTCCGAGATGGGTCTTGTGATTTTATTGATATGCGGCTTTGCGGCCATGAGAGTCTCCTTAAGTACGCTGGGCCGGCTAGAGGATTACCGGCTGCCGCCTGTCCTCACCGCCCTCTTCCAGTATTTCGCCGTCCTCTTTGTAGCGCTTGAGCAGGAAGTGGGTCACCGTCCCCTGCACCCCTTCTATGGGGGACAGCTTCTGGGAGACGAAGTCGGCCACCTGGTGCATCGTCTTGCCCATCACCAGCACGGCCAGGTCGTAAGTGCCGGACATCAGGTACACGGAGCGGGCCTCGGGGAAGCGGTAGATACGCTCGGCTTGGGAATGAAAGCCGACATCCCGCTGCGGTGTCAGCTTTACCTCTATCAGCGCCCACACCTGCTCGTCTTTCACCTTGTCCCAGTTGATGACCGTCTTGTATTTGAGGATGGTGCGGTCGGCCTCAGCCTTCCTGATTTCCCCGGCTACCTCTTCGCTGGGGAGGCCGGTCATCTTGGCTATCTGCTGTGGGGACGTCCGGGCGTCCTTTTCCAGGATTTTGAAGATTTCTTTTCGCTTCGGCATTTTGCGGCTCCTTATGGCGGGGTAGCGGGCGTTTTCTTTTGGGCATCATTATAGCAGAGTTGGAGATTATTGTTATGTTAGGAGTGGGCAGAGCGGCAGTCGGCCGTAATTACAGGATTTTTTGGGGGATATTTAAAGGGGAACCCTCCCCCTTAGTCCCCCTCCCTTTGGGGCTTGGGAAAGGAGGGGGAAACAAAAAAGAGAGGGGCCAGCACCCCTCTTGGACTCCTCTTTAAGAAGGATATTATGGCTTGCTGTCCTTCCCCTTTCTCCCTTCCGTTGGGCTGAAGATTAGCTTTATATCAGGCTCCCTTTTGTTCTCTACAAGCTTGTACTTCTCTACTTTCCCCTTTACCAATTGTATATGCAGGAGAGAATTATATTCTTCACAAGCCACTTGCCCGTCATACTATTCGGTCTCAATATATTGTGGCATCTTAATTATTTTGCTACACGCGAGGCATCCAATTTCAATCATATTTCCCACCTTATATCTTAGGCCTTTTCTTGTGCCAGTCGGTGGCCTGCTGGTAGGCGTCGGCGATTTTGAGGATGGTGGCTTCGTCGTAGGGCTTGCCGATAATCTGGAGCCCTACCGGCAGGCCACCGGAAAAGCCGGCGGGGATGGAGACGGCGGGTACGCCGGCGATGTTTATGGGCAGGGTGCAGACATCGGAGAGGTACATCTGGAAGGGATCGTCCATGCGCTCGCCAATCTTGAAGGGGACGGTGGGTGAGGTGGGCGTCAGCAGGGCGTCGTATTTATTAAACGCCTGGTCGAACTCTCTGCCTATAAGGGTGCGCACCTTCTGCGCCTTCACATACCAGGCGTCATAGTAGCCGGCGGAGAGGGCGTAGGTGCCCAGCATGATGCGCCGTTTAACCTCCGCGCCGAAGCCCAGCTCGCGGGTCTTCTCCATGGCCTGCCACATGCTGTCCGTATCCGTGTAGGAGAAGCCGTACTTGACGCCGTCGTAGCGGGCCAGGTTGGCCGAGGCCTCCGATGGGGCGATAATATAGTAAACGGCCAGGGCGTAACTGGTGCTGGGCAGGGATACCTCCCAGTCTATCTCAGCACCCAGCTCCTCAAGCTTGCCGATGGCCTCTTTTACGGCGGCGGCCACTTCCGGCTGCATACCCTGAACGAAGTATTCTTTGGGTACGCCCAGGCGCAGGCCCTTGATGTCACCGCTGAGGCAGGCGCTTAAATTGGGCAGGGGCAGGGGGGACGAGGTGGAGTCGTTAGAGTCGTAGCCGCTAATGGCGTCCATCACCAGGGCGCAGTCGGTGGCGTCCCGGGTTAGCGGGCCTATCTGGTCCAGGGAGCTGGCGAAGGCGATAAGCCCGTAGCGGCTCACCCGGCCGTAGGTGGGCTTTAAGCCGGTGACGCTGCAGAAGCTGGCCGGCTGGCGGATGCTGCCACCGGTGTCCGAGCCGAGACCGAAGACGCACTCGCCGGCGGCCACCGCCGCTGCCGCACCGCCGCTTGAGCCACCGGGGACGCGGTTTTTGTCCCAGGGGTTGGCCGTGGTGAAGAAGGCCGAGTTCTCCGTTGAGGAGCCCATGGCGAACTCGTCCATATTGGCCTTGCCCACCATGACGGCCCCGGCTGCCTTCAGCTTTTCCACGACGGTGGCGTTGTAAGGGGGGATGAAGTTTTCCAACATCTTTGAGGAGCAGGTGGTGCGCACGCCCCGGGTGCACATGTTGTCCTTGACGGCCACCGGGATGCCAGTAAGCGGCTGGCCGTTGCCGGCGGCGAGTAGGTCATCGGCCTCTTTGGCCTGCTTAAGCGCCAGCTCATCGCTAACAGTGACGAAGGCGTGTACCTCAGGCTCAACCTGCCGGATGCGCTCCAGACAGTCTTTGGTAAGCTCCACCGAGGACAACTGCCTGGTCTCCAGCAGTCGCTGCGCTTCCCTGATTGTCAGTCTGCCGTTGCCTGTCAACTGGCGCTCCAATAGTTAGTCAAGGACGCCCTTCACGCGGAAAAGGTCTCCCTGGCGGCGGGGGGCGTTGGCTAGCACCTGGCCCGGCTCAAGGGAGGGGGCCGGTTCGTCGTACTTCATCACATTCTTGAGGCTGATGGCCTGGGTGGTGGGCGGCACGCCTTCGGTGTCCACCTGCTGTAGTACCTCAAAGTGGGCCAGGATATCGGAAAGCTGCCGGCTGAGCCGGTTCACCTCCTCTTCGCTAAGGCCCAGCCTGGCCAGCCGGGCGATATGGAGCACTTCCTGGCGGCTCAGTTTCATGGCGGCCTCTTTCCTGCGGGGATGGTTACCGGCCAATTATAGCACCGGCTGTTGGGTGGGGCAAAGGGTGCGCAATCAATAAGGGGGTGAGGCTGAGTCTCAAACCAAAACCAGTCCCTCTGCTATAATGGCCCTGATATGAGCGGGCGGCTGTTACTGGCTATAATCTCGACTATAATTGAGGAAGCGGCCCTGACGGTCATCTTCCTGGTGGGGCTTCCTGAAATGGATATAAACCCGCCGCTGTGGCTTATGTTCGTTGTGCTGACGGCCTGGGCCGGCATGGCCACCCTGGTCTACCGCGCCGGCACACGCGCCCTGGACAGGAAGCCGGTAATAGGCCTTTCTTCGATGGTGGGCAGCCGGGGGGTGGTGGTCAGTCCCCTTTCTCCGGTGGGGCTTGTCAGGGTCAAGAACGAGCTGTGGGCAGCCAAAACCGAAGGCAGCCGGATAGACAGCGGTGAAGAAATAGTGGTGGTGGGGCAGAAAAGGATGCGGCTCACCGTGGAGCGGGCTGGCCAGTCTAAAGGCAGGATGCTATAATGGTGGCGTCCGGAAATGGCTAAGGCAAGGTTCTCATTAAAGACATTCGCCCTGGCGATGGCCTCGCCCTTCTGCCACTGTGGCAGGTGCCC
>DAOUZU010000081.1 GCA_030665535.1 Dehalococcoidia bacterium | reverse complement strand
AACGGCCGTAGAGGTGGCTACCGCTCGCGATACCGACGCCGATATGACGGAGAGGCTGCTCGTCGCCTGCTGCGCCCTGGGGCTACTGCGTTGTGACAACGGCCAATACCGGTTGACGCAACTGGCCAGGGACACCCTGCTGCCAGAGAGCCCCCGCTATATGGGCGGCCTTCTGAACCACGGCGAGAGCCTGTGGTGGTCCTGGTCCGGGCTTACCGAGACGGTGCGCAGCGGCGGGCAAGCCCGGACGCCGTCGCCGCCGGAGCACTTCGTCTCCCACTGGCACAACCATTTCATCTGGGCGATGCACGGTATCGCCGCTAACGGTGCCGGCCAGCTATTGGCCCGGAAGGTAGACTTAAACGGCCGTAAGCGGCTACTGGATGTCGGCGGCGGGCCGGGAACCTACAGCATCATCCTCTGCCAGCGCTTTCCCCACCTGAAAGCAGTCGTCTGGGACTTGCCGGAGACGCTGGTAATCACGGCGGAGAATGTTGAGAAGTTCGGCCTGGCCGACCGCATAAGCACCCGGGCCGGCGACTGGAACAGTGATGAGTTCGGCAGCGGCTATGACGTCCTGATGATGTCCAACGTGCTGCATGGGGCCGGCAGCCAGGCGGAGATGAAGCTGGCCAAGGCCGGCCGCGCCCTCACTTCCGGCGGGCTACTCATCATCCATGATTTTTTGCTCAAGAATGATAGAAGCGGGCCGCTGCCGGCGGCCCTTTTCAACATAATGGTCGGCGCCTATACGGTGGACGAGCTTCTGGCTGTCGTCCGCAAGGCCGGTTTCAGCGATGTTTCGCTGCTGGCCAGCGACCCCAGGCGGGGCAGCGGCATCGTCACGGCCGTCTGGCCGTAAGAGGCGGCTGAAGCGTTAAAGCCTAGCCGTGGTGCCTTTTAGTCCGCGCCCAGAGAAAGGCGTACCTGTCCTGCGGGGACATAAACATCCACCTGAGATGGAACAGAGCTTTGCTTATCCGGGTCATCATCGATCTCCTCCTCAAGCCTCTATTTGTCCTGACACTTTTATAACGCTGTAGGTGAGGAAAGGTTAGCTTTGGTATGTTTAAGTATGCCTCTCTCTCTTGACCCAATACAATCACCCAATGGTACTATTCAGGTAGGAAATTAGTCATAGACCCGTTGCCATAGCCTAGGAGGTGAAGCCATGGCCTTTATAGACCTCTTGAAGAGCCGCCGCAGCGTGCGGAGTTTTCTGGACAAGCAGGTGGAGCGAGAGAAGATTATCAAGTGCCTGGAGGCGGCTCGCCTGGCACCCTCCGCCTGCAACTCGCAGCCGTGGAAGTTCATTGTCGTTGATGATAGACAGCTGCTGGAAAAGCTGTGCGGTGAGGCTTTTCACGGCACCTACGCCATCAACGCCTTCTGCCGGACGGCGCCGGTTATGGTGGCTATAGTCTCGGAGAAGTCCCGGTTCTGGGCCAGAGTGGGTGGCCTGCTGCGGGACATCAAGTATTACCTGCTGGATATCGGCATCGCCGGCGAGCACATCGTCCTCCAGGCGGAGGAGCTGGGCCTAGGCAGTTGCTGGATAGGCTGGTTTGACGAGGCGGTGGTCAAATCAGTGCTGGGCGTACCCGGCAGTAAGCGGGTAGATATTATGATAGCCCTGGGCTACTACGATCCGGATGTCGTCAGTGGTGAGCACGACCGCGAGCCGCTGGAAAGCATCGCCTCTTTCAATTCTTATAGCGCCGGATAGAGCCCGTTGACAACCCTTAAGGACGGGGAATAATATCGTTACAGCTATTCCTTAAAGGAGGCTTCAAAATGGCCATCTATGCCGATGACTTAATGGCGGATAAGAAAAGCCAGCTGGAGAAGATTGAGGACATCTGCCTGCCGAATGAGGTTATCCGGGCCGTCTTTGACCTTAAGGGGCGCGGCACCGGCTTTCTCGGGATCACCGATAAGCGTCTCATCTTCTTCGACAAGGAGTTCCTAAATGGCAGGAAGGCGATGGTCAGCATCCCCTACAACCGCATCGCCGCCGTGGGCAGCGAGGACAACAAGGGCCTGCTGGTGCGGCGGGGCTTCCTGGTCACCAACAGGCTGGTCATCAGCCCCATAGGCCTTGAGGCCAAGGAGTTCGAGTTCCGCGGTGGGGACAAGGCCCACCTGGCCCACAACATAATTATGGAGTACCTGCTGGCCTAGCGGGGAGGTATATATGAAATATGAGCTAACCAGGGAGAAGCTGACTGGCCTCCTAGTTGAAGCCGAGAAGGCCCACTCCGCCTACGAGAAAGGGCTCGGCCACCGTGATGAAAACTGGCCTGAGTGGTATGCTGGCTACATAATGGACAGGCTGGAGCGGGAAGCGGCCAGTACTTAGCCCTACGGCCAGTCAACCATTTTCACCCATAGACTCTCCCCAACTGTTATGAACTCAATGGTGCCCTGCGTATCGGTGCGGTAGACGCCGGGGATGGCTACGGTGCCATCGATATATATCTGGCCGGCAAACTGCTGGCCCGGCGGCGGGCTGATGTCTAAGAATTCTCCCGGACTACAGCCGTTGAAAAAGAGCAGGCCGCCGCTTAAGGCGACGGCCATAACAATGATGCCTAACACTAAACGCTTGGCTACCATAGCCGGCCTCCTGGGAAAAAGTTAGCCAAATGGCGAATAGCCAGCTAAATTAGACCGCAGGCGGGGGCTTCTAGTCAAACGGAGGTGATAGTGGCATAGGGGAGACTGCTTTGGGGTGAAGTGGTTTTACAAGCCGCTTCTGGAGCCGGGGGCAGGGCCAATCAGGGTGGGTACAGGTGAGAGCCTCAAGACCTTATCGGCCACGCTGCCAAAGGCCCAGCGGGCCACGCCCGCCCGGCCATGGCTGGACATCAGGATGAGGTCAACGTCGTTATTCTGGGCGTATTCCAGGATTTCCTGGGCCGGGTTGCCGCTGGCGAAGACGGTGGTGGCCTTGATGCCCTCCGTCCCAAGGTCGGCGGCCACCTTTTCCAGATAACCGGCCACCTCTTCGCGGTTTACCTCTATGAGCTTGCCGGCAAGCTCGGCGCTGAGCGTCTCATGGACATGGCGGTCCATCGGCTCGCCCACCCTGAGCAGGACCACCTCAGGCACCCGACAGCCTTTGGCCAGGTTGACTACATGCGGCAGAATGGACTCCGAAAGCTCCGAGCCGTCCAACGGAACCAGTATTTTTTTATACATCTTGTACCTCTCTTGTGGCGAGTTGATGGCCGAGACGAGGGGCGCTTCAGCTCCCCAGCATAGCGGCGCGGAAGGTCTCCTCAGCCTCCAGCGGCACGGCGGCTATTATCTGGTCCTTGGCGGCCAGGGTAGTCTCCGCCTTGGGAACAAAGGGCTTCTCGTCCTGACGAATGGTCAGCAGAAGCCTGGCCTCCGCGGGAAGTGGAAGTTCCTTTATCTCCTTACCAACCGTGGACGCATCATCCGGGATTCTAATCTCGACAATCTCCACCCCCCTGTCCTCGATGGCCAGCAGGTGTGTCAGCGCGTGTGAGGGAACCTCATGCTCTATCTGCTCCAGGATTATGGTGGTGCTGGAGACGGTAACGTCCACGCCCAGTTTCTTGAAGATGTACTCGTTCCGGGGGTTTCTGACCCGGGCGATGGTACGGGGCACTTTGAACTTATGCTTGGCAACCTGGCAGGCGACCAGGTTGTCCTCGTCATCGCCGGTAACGGCAATGAGCATATCAGCCCGGCTAGTACCGGCTTGCTCCAGGGTGGCCGCTTCACAGCCGTCGCCCCGCAGGCAGATGCTGCCCAGCTGGCTGTTGATGGTGTCACAGATGGTCGGGTCTTTTTCCACCAGTAGTATCTCATGCCCCTCGTCCAGCAGGGCCTGGGTCAGGTGGTAGCCCAGCCGGCCGCCGCCGACAATCATAATATACATCTAGCCCTCCAGTTTCTCCCTGAGCAGCTGGGCGAAGACCGTCGTCGGGCTGATGGCCTCCAGCCCCAGCATGGCGTAGAGGTCCCGGCGCAACGGGTCGTAGATGCGGCAGACCACCTTAGGCACGTTGAAAATGTGCTTGGCTATCTGGGCGGCCATTACATTGCGGTTGTCTCCCTGGGTGACGACGACAAACGCGTCGGCGTTTTCTATGCCGGCCTTCTTTAAAATATCTTCGTCCAGGCCGTTACCTAGAAGCGCCTCGCCGCCGAAGTCAGCGGGCAGGCGGCGGAAGCTGTAGGGGTCACTATCCAGGGCGGTGACCTGGTGCCCGTCCTTGTCCAGCAGGCTGGCCAATTGAGCGCCGACCCTCCCGCAGCCCATGATGATTACTTTCATATGAACCTATACGCTTCGCTGTTGGAAGATTATTACCTGGCAGGGTGCGTTCTGTAAAACATAGGGCACAATTTCGCTAAGGCAGAACTCGCCGAAGCGGGTTCTATAGTTTACGCCCAGCAGGATGAGGCCTATCTGCCGCTCCACGGCTTCATCGACTATTGCCGGCGCAACCTCGCGTGCTTGCAGCAGGTCGGTCTCTATCTGACAGCCCTGGTCGCGGGCCAGAACTTCAGCCCTGGCCAGCACATCCTCGGCCTTGCCTATCTCGGCCTCAACCTCGGCATCAAGGGGCAGGGTACGGCCCATAGAGATAACATGAACGACGACTATCTTGCCCCCGTCGCCCTCTTTGGCCAGCCGGCAGGCCAGCCCGATGGAGTCCGCATCGGCCTCTGATCCACCCACTGGTACCAGGATATTTCCGAATTCCATTTATATCTTTCTTTGGTAGCAACCGGTATTATATTCCCCCCACCCGCATTTTACAATATCCCGCGGAAAGGCACATTCCTAGCGCCATCTCCAGAAGGCGGGGACGAGAAGGACAAAGAGAGTGAAAAGCTCCAGGCGGCCGGCCAGCATTAGGACCATAAGCACCCCTTTGCCCAGCGCCGGTATGCCGGCATAGGTCTCCGCCGGGCCGACGGCGCCGAGGCCGGGGCCGACATTGCCCAGAGAAGCCGTCACCGAGGAAAGGGCCGT
>DAOUZU010000013.1 GCA_030665535.1 Dehalococcoidia bacterium | reverse complement strand
CGGCACTATGAAGCTAACAGCGTTAACCTCCTCGGCCAGCGGGATGACCTGTGGTTTTTAGGCGCCGAATGTAAGTCATGCCGGGCGCGGGCGCTGGTGGCGGTGGTTCTTAAGGAAGAAGGGTTACCCGCAGTGGTTACGGATTTAACCGCCGCCGAGCAACGCCTGTTCCGTAATATGGCGGCGCCCACCGCACACGAGTTGCTGGAAATGCACGGCTTCCTGGAGGATTTCAAAGGTGACTTCGCCTCTCTTTTCGGGGACGAGGAAGACAACTTGGGGAAAGAACAGGAATAAACAGCCGTTGGCTCAGTTAACAGATCAAACTCCGGGGCCGGGCCGCCGGGGTTTTTTATTACCCGGAACGGGGCTGTCAGCCGGCCCGTATCGGCTTGACCTGCGACGGGCAATTTTGCTATGCTGGGTGAGCTTTTGAGGCTTGAATGAACAGGTGGCTGTCAGCCCTGAAACTGTTGGGCATGGGCTGGTTCGTAAGTGGCTCCATTCTGCTGGGCGTACTGGGGGGCCGCTGGATTGATGAGCAGCTGCATACCGAGCCTCTGTTACTGGTAATTGGCCTGATTGTGGGCCTGTTTGTTGCTTTTTATGGTATTTATCGTATGCTTCCCGGAAGCGGGAATAACCAGAGCCAGGGGAATGGCTAGTGCCTGAGCGTAAAATACTCGGCACAAAGCGGCCTATCTTCATTATCGGTGTCGTCATTTTGCTGGCGCTCACCGTAATCAGTTTTTTGGCCGGCGCCCTGGGGCAGAGCTTTTTTGGTGATATCGGGCTGCCGTCCTGGCTCAGCGTAGATTCCCCCCACCCGGAGCTGCCGGCAGGGGAGATATTCAGCATCGGCGGTTTTGCCATAACCAACACCATGTTCACCGCCTGGCTTTCCATCCTCCTCCTGGGCGGTTTCTTTTATGCCATCACCCGGCGCATCAAGCTTGTCCCGGGACGCCTTCAGGTGGTCGGTGAGTTCATCCTGGGATGGCTTTATAACCTCTGCAAGGACGCCGCCGGTGAGAAAAACGGGCGGCGCTTCTTTCCAATAGTGGCCACCCTCTTCCTCTTTGTTTTAGTTAACGCTTGGATGAACCTCATCCCCGGCTATGGCGCCGTACTGATTACAAACAGCCACGGCGAAGCCGTCCACCTTCTGCGCGGCGCCAATACAGATATCAATATGCCGCTGGCCCTGGCCCTGGTATCCTTCGTGGCCGTGGAATACTGGGGTTTCAGCTCCCTGGGGACAGGCACCTATTTAAAAAAGTTCTTTAATTTCGGGCCCTTTTTCAGGTCGTTAGGGAAGTTATTAAAGGGCAAGGTGAAGGAAGGCGGCATGGGGCTTTTCAACGGGGGTGTCACTATCTTCGTCGGGATACTGGAGTTCTTTCTTGAGTTCGTGCGCATCCTGAGTTTCACCTTCCGGTTGTTCGGCAATATGACCGGCGGTGAGATATTGCTTTTAATGATGTTTTTCCTGATGCCGCTTATCGGGGCGCTTCCCGTATATGGCCTTGAGCTTCTGGTGGGCTTCGTCCAGGCGCTCATCTTCGGCGGCTTGACGCTTTCATTTGCCACTGTTGCCGTAGCCTCGCACTCAGAGGATGAGCATTAGTATAATATTGACGGTTAAATATTTCATAAAGGAAGGGAGACAAACATGGAAATTGAAGCAGCAAAATTTTTAGCGGCCGGTTTGGCCATTGGCCTGGGGGCCATCGGCCCCGGTATCGGTGTGGGTGTGCTCGGTTTCGGTGCCATGCAGGCGCTGGGACGCAACCCTGAGGCCAGAGGTGTCATATTTACCAATATGATTATCATGGTAGCCATGGCGGAAGCTGTGGCCATCTACGCCCTGGTAGTATCCATCCTGCTTATATTCGTGGTCTAAGACCCCAGAAAGGGGAGGAGGTTCCTTTGGGAGAATTAGGAATCAATCTGCCTTCGTTACTGGCGCAGTTGGTCAATTTCGGTATTCTGCTGGGCATACTATACCTGGTGGCCTACAAGCCGATTATGAAAATGCTTGATGATCGGGCCAACCGCATAAAGGAAAGCATGGAGCAGACCGAGGTCATCAAGGACAAGGCGGAGAAGGCTGAAGAGGAAATAGCCGAGCAACTAAAGAAAGCCGGACGGCAGAGCCAGGCAGTAATTGACCGTGGCGTCCGCACCGGCGAGGAGATGCGGCAGAAGGCGCAGGAAGAGGCCAAGAAAGAGACCGAAGCCCTGTTGGCAAGGGCCCACAACGAGATACGCCGGGAGCGGGACGGGGTCATAGATGACCTGCGCCGGGAATTTGCCGACCTGACCATACTGGCTGCCGGCAAGGTTATAGACCGAACCCTGGATAAGAAAGCCCACCGCCAGCTGATTGACAAGGTGCTGGAAGAGGGAACGGAGCTTAAGAAAGGTGGCTAAGTAAAGGACTATTATGACTGGAAAATATTCTGCCGGACGCTATGCCCAGGCGGCCTTTGAGATTGCCAGCCAGAGAGACGAGCTTGATGCGTGGCATAAAGACCTCAAGCTGGTTGCGCGGCTGGCTACCGAAGCAAAGGTGCTGGCCTTTATGGAGGACCCCAAGATTCGCCTTGAGACCAAGACGGGGCTGCTTAAAGAGCATCTGGGCGGGATAAACCCCCTGGTGTTGAACCTGGTCTACATCCTGATAGCCGGAAACAGACTGGATATGATGGGTGAGGTAACCGCCGGATTTGAACTGCGGCTGATGGAGAAGCGGGGAGTGGAGCGGGCCGAAGTTGCCACCGCCGTCCCGTTGTCTGAGGACGACAAGGCCCGGCTGGTAAAGAGGCTCAGTGATATGGTAGGCAAAAAGATAGTCCTGAAGGCCAGAGTTGATCCCGGCCTGATATCGGGAATGATAGCTCGCATCGGCGATAAGCTGATAGACGGCAGCACGGCCAGCGGGCTGGCAATGCTTAAGCGGCAGCTTGGCGAAGGCGGCCTGTAATAAAAACAGCGGCAAGGAGGTGGCTTTAGTTGACAAAGGGTGGACAGGATATAGTTTCTGTAATCAAGCAGCAAATTGAGCAGTTTGGCGCGCCGGTAACGGTGGCCGATGTAGGCACGGTGATTGAGATTGGTGACGGTATTGCCCGCATACATGGCCTGGCCGCCGCCAAGTACAACGAGCTGCTCCAATTCCCCAACGACATAATGGGCATTGCCCTTAACCTGGAAGAAGACAGCGTCGCTGCCGTCATCCTGGGAGATGATACGGGTATCAGAGAGGGTGATGAGGTGCGGGCCACCGACCGTATAGCCGAGGTGCCCACCGGAGACGCCCTTATCGGCCGGGTGGTTGACCCGCTGGGGCGGCCTTTGGACGGCAAAGGCAGCATAAAAACCGGCAAGTCCCGTCCTGTGGAGTTTATCGCCCCCAATGTGGTTATGCGCCAGTCGGTGGATACGCCGGTGCAGACGGGAATCAAGGCCATAGACGCTATGATACCCATCGGCCGGGGGCAGCGTGAGCTTATAATTGGCGACCGCTCCACCGGCAAGACGGCCATCGCCATTGATACCATCATTAACCAGAAGCGTGGCGACCTCATCTGCATCTACGTGGCCGTCGGCCAGAAGGTTTCCAAGGTGGTACAGACGGTAGCCACGCTGGAGGCTCAGGGAGCTATGGAGCATACCATCGTGGTAGCGGCCAACGCCTCAGATTCGGTGGCCATGCAGTACCTGGCTCCTTATGCCGGCTGCGCCATCGGCGAGGAGTTTATGGAGCAGGGCAAAGAGGCCCTGATTGTATACGACGATCTTACCAAACACGCCTGGGCTTACCGGCAACTCTCACTGCTGCTACGTCGGCCACCGGGCCGGGAGGCCTACCCCGGTGATGTCTTCTACCTGCACAGCCGCCTGTTGGAGAGAGCGGCCAAATACTCGGAGGAGCACGGTGGTGGTTCACTCACCGCTCTGCCTATTATCGAGACCCAGGCGGGCGATGTATCCGCCTATATTCCTACCAATGTAATATCCATCACCGACGGCCAAATATACGTGGAGACAGACCTGTTCAATGCCGGCATCCGGCCGGCGGTAAGCGTCGGCCTTTCCGTCTCCCGGGTGGGCTCGGCTGCCCAGACCAAGGCGATGAAGAAGGTAGCCGGACGCCTCAAGCTGGAAATGGCCCAGTACCGGGAGCTGGCCGCTTTTGCCCAGTTTGGCACTTCAGAACTGGACAAAACCACCCGGGCCCAGTTGGAGCGGGGGCAGCGTATCACCGAGCTTCTCAAGCAGCCCCAGTACCAGCCGGAGACTATGGAGAATCAGGTTATGGTTCTCTATGCCGCCATAAACGGTTACATTGACGATGTGCCCCTGGACAAGATAGCCACTTTTGAAGAGAACCTCTACCGCTTTATGGAGGCCAACCATCCCAAGGTGGGCCAGGCCATCGTAAAGGACGGGGATTTGAGCAAGGAAACAGAGGCCGCCCTTAAGGAAGCCATAGACGAGTTTAAGAAAGGCTTTGCCACCCAGTAAGCAATTATGGCTAATATCCGTTTAATAAGCCGCCGTATAAAGGGTGTACGCAACATAGCTAAGATTACCCGGGCTATGGAGATGGTGGCTGCCCTCAGGATGAAGAAGGCGCAGGAGCGAGGCCTGGCCGGCAGGCCATACTCGGAGAAGATCACCGAGGTGATAGCCAGCCTGGCCGCCCTGCCTCAGGCGGGTGAGATTCTGCACCCGCTTCTGGAGCGCCGGGAAGTTAAAAAGATAGCCGTGGTGCACATCACTCCCGACCGCGGCCTGGCCGGCGGCCTGGTGGGCAACATCAACCGCAAGACGATAAGTCTGATTGACGAGCAAAAGGTTCCCGTCACTATGGTTACCGTCGGCCGTAAAGGGCTTGACGCCATGCGGCGCTACGGGCAGGACATAAGGGCCGAATTCACCCGCCTGGGCGATGCCCCCGGGTTGATTGATACCTTGCCCATATCACGGATTATTATTGACGATTTCTCCAACGGCCTGGTGGATGTGGTTTACCTGGCTTATTCCCGTTTCGTATCCACGGCCGTGCAGCGTGCGGAGATTGTTCAATTGCTGCCCGTTGAGCCGGCTGAGATGCCCGCCAGCCAGAACGTGGAATACATCTATGAGCCTTCCGCTGGCGCGGTGCTGGATGGTCTGCTGACACGGTTCGTGGAGATGCGGATCTCCCACGGCATACTGGAGTCAATCGCCAGCGAGCAGTCGGCCCGGATGGTGGCTATGCGCAACGCCACCGAAAATGCCAATGAGCTTATTATCGACCTGACGCTGGCTTACAACAAGGCGCGCCAGGAGTCCATTACTACGGAATTGCTTGACATAACAGGTGGAGCGGCTGCTCTCACCCAGGCTTAGGAGGATAGAATGGCAAAAGGCAAGGTTGTTCAGGTTATCGGCACGGTGGTGGATATAGAGTTTCCGCCAGATGAGCTGCCGGCCCTATTTAATGCCGTGGAGATTCCACGCAACGGTTCCAAGCTGGTGTTGGAAGTGCAGGGGCATGTCGGCAACAACTGGGTGAGGTGCCTGTCACTGCTTTCAACCGATGGCCTGGAGAGAGGGGCCGAGGCCATAGATACCGGGGCGGCGATATCGGTGCCAGTGGGCAAGCAGACGTTGGGGCGGCTGTTTAATGTTATGGGCGATCCGCTGGACAATCTGGGCGAGGTGAAGACTGATGAGCGCTGGCCCATTCACCGGGATTCGCCCCCCTTTGATGAACAGGAAACGACCGTGCAGACACTGGAGACGGGTATTAAGGTAATTGACTTGGTGACTCCTTTTACCAAGGGCGGTAAGATCGGCGCCTACGGTGGCGCCGGTGTCGGCAAGACGGTCATCATTCAGGAGCTTATCCGCAACATCGCCAGCGAACATGGCGGTTTCTCCGTATTTGCCGGCGTCGGCGAGAGATCGCGTGAGGGTAACGATCTGTGGAACGAGATGAAAGAGTCCGGCGTGCTGGAAAAGACGGTACTCGTCTTCGGCCAGATGAACGAACTACCGGCCGTCCGTCTCCGTGTCGGCCTTACCGGGCTGACAATGGCCGAGTACTTCCGTGATACCGAGCGGCAGGACGTGCTGCTATTTATTGATAACATCTACCGCTATACCCTGGCCGGTATGGAGGTATCGGCGCAGCTGGGGCGCATGCCTTCGGCGGTGGGCTACCAGCCGACCTTGGCCACAGAGATGGGCAAGCTTCAGGAGAGGATTACATCCACCAAGCAGGGTTCGATAACATCGTTCCAGGCCGTCTACGTCCCCGCCGATGACTACACCGACCCCGGTGTGGTTACCAGCTTCGGCCACCTGGACGCCGTCGTAGCCCTGGAGAGATCGCTCTCAGAGCAGGCCCTCTACCCGGCTGTCGACCCGCTGGCCTCGACATCACGCATCCTGGACCCGGCTGTAGTCGGCCAGGAGCACTACCGGGTGGCCCGTGAAGTGCAACGGGTGCTGCAGCGCTACAAGGACCTCCAGGACGTTATCGCCATTCTGGGCATTGAGGAGCTTAGCGAGGAAGACAAGCAGACGGTGGCGCGGGCGCGCAAGATTCAGCGCTTCCTGACGCAGCCCTTCTTTGTTTCCGAGGTGTTTACGGGACGGCCGGGCAAGTACGTATCCGTGGCTGAGACGGTGCGCGGCTTCGATGAGATTCTTAAGGGTAAGCACGATGCCCTGCCGGAGCAGGCCTTCTATATGGTCGGCGTTATTGAGGAAGCGGCCGAACAGGCCAAGGAGCTGAGTGCCTAGCTAGGAGGCGGAGTTATTGAATGGCAACTATAAAGATTGACATTGTCACAGCCGAGCGTTCCGTCTTTTCCGAGGAGGTTGACATAGTCATCGCCCCCGGCATTGACGGCGAGCTGGGCATCCTGCCCCGCCACACCCCGTTGATGACGGCGCTTAAGCCGGGTGAGATAATAGCCCGCAAGGGCACCGATGAATACTCGCTGGTTGTCTCCGGCGGTTTCCTTGAGGTAAGGCCGGAGAGGGTAATCATCCTGGCTGATTCTGTCGAGAGGGCTGAGGAGATAGACATCTCCCGAGCCGAGGAGGCCAAACGCCGTGCCGAGCAGCGGATGACCGAGAAGTACGAGCCCGGTTTTGACGCCGCCAGGGTGGAGGCTACCCTGCAGCGGGCGCTGGCCCGTATGAAGGTGGCCGAGAGGCACCGCAAGCGGCGCCGTCGCCTCTAAAGCAGCCCCTCTATGGGCTCGATGACCATCCTTCCCTCAGCCAGGTCAACCTCTTTGACGACATCATCTATGGCCGGGATGAGGAACTCCTTCTGCTTTCCGGCGACTATGTAGACATCGTTGCTGCCGGTGCTCAGGATGCGGTCTATGCTGCCCAGCAGTTCCCCATTCGTCGTGTACACTTGAAGGCCGATGAGTTGGAAATGATAGTACTGGCCCCGGGGCAGGGGTTTAACCAGGTGGCGGGGTATCTGAATCTCCTTGTGACGAAGCTCCTCGGCGTCTTCGGGGCTGTCAATGCCGGAAAACTTGATGAAAGCCATTCCCTTGCGCCAAGTGACGGCGTCAATGGTAAGCGGTTGGCTGTCTATGTAAACAATGGAAGAGGGGTTAAACCGCTCTGGGAAATCGGTAGCCGGCTCCACCTTCAGCATCCCCAGGCGGCCCCAGGTAGCCAGGACGCGGCCAATAACAACGAACTCTTCACCCGGTGTTTGCATAGCTGGCGGACTGTTCAAAAAAGGCGTGACTGCCCCGCAGGAATAGGCCTGAATGGATTGTGCGCTTTAAGGGCAGGAATGCTGGGACGGGGCTAGAGAATTTCCAGCCTGGCTCTGGTACCGGCTTTGGCTGCCTTCACTCTTATCAAGTTGCGCATCGCCTGAGCGATACGGCCCTGCTTGCCGATTATGCGGCCCTTATCGTCATCGGCGACTTGAAGGGTGAGCTTAATGCCGTCTTCTTCCTCTTCCTCGGTTACGACCACATCATCGGGGGCGTCAACGAGCGATTTGGCGATGTACTCAATCAGGTCTTTCATGGCTTCTCCTTTGTGGGGCTGGACTTCTCCTTTGTCGGACTAGCCTTTTTCTTTGCCAGACTGGCCTTTTTGGCGACGGGCTTTTCCTTTTTGGGGACGGGCTTTTCGATTATTCCCGCCTTGACCAGTAATCTGGCGGTCGTTTCTGTCGGCTGGGCGCCCTTGGCCAGCCAGTCTTTGGCCTTATCTGCGTCGATATCGAAAGTTTCCGGGTCTGTCAACGGGTTGAAATGGCCGATAATCTCTATAAAGGCGCCGTCACGGGGCGCCTGGGAACGAGCAATCACCACACGGTAGCTTGGTTTCTTGGGGGCGCCGACGCGCCTGAGTCTGATTTTTAGCAAGCAAGACCTTCCTTTTTTGGTGATAATTATGCACTATAAGCAAGTTGCTGTCAAATAGGATGGCGGCGTTTGTCTCAGGCTGGCGAATTAGCTATAATTATAGTGTGGAGCTTAAGAATATTCACGACTGGCCACGGACGGCCGCCCAGGGCACCGCCATCCAGAAGAGGTTAGCGCCGCTGGTTGTCAGAGACGGCCAGATAGAAAGCCCCGCGCTTGTCGCCGGAGTGGATATGGCCGCCGGCAGGGCCGGCCAGCCGGCACGGGCGGCTGTTGTCGTGCTCAATTACCCTGAGCTTGAGGTGGTGGCCACGGAAACAGCCTGTGGAGGGTTGTCCTTACCCCATATACCCGGGCTTCTTTCGTTCCGGGAGTTACCGCTGATACTATTCGCCCTGGAGAAGCTGTGCGTTACCCCGGACCTGTTTATGGTAGACGGGCAGGGTATTGCCCATCCGCGGCGGTTGGGCCTGGCCAGTCACCTGGCCCATAGAGCTGCCGCCGGCAATCCTGTTGAGGCAGCCAGAGCCGAGGAGGCCGGATGCAGGAGCTAGAGGACAAGCTAGCAGACCTTAAGGCCAGAATCTCCGCCGCAATGGTGCATCTTTGACATCACCGCAACTGAAAAGGAGATAGCCGGATTAGAGAAGGCCACCGCTGCCCCCGGTTTCTGGGACGACCCCAAGAAGGCGCAGGAAGATATGAGGCGCATAGCCGAGGCTAAAAGGTTGGTAGAGCGCTGGCGGGGCCTCGCCGGGAGGCTTGATGATGCCGAAGAGCTGGTCTCCATGGGGGAGGAAGAGGTGGATAGCCGGTTGAGCCGGGAAATAGAGTCTGAGGTAGCCGGGATAGCCGCTGTCCTTGAAGAAATGGAGCTGGAGTTGGCTTTCTCCAGCCCGTATGATAAACACAACGCCATGCTGGGAATACACGCCGGAGCCGGCGGCGTGGAGTCCCAGGACTGGGCTGAGATGCTGCTTAGGATGTACCTCCGCTGGGCGGAACGCCGCGGCTATAAAGCTGAGGTTTTGGATAAGTCGCCGGGGGAGGAGGCGGGTATAAAAAGCGCCATTGTAGAGATCGTTGGTTCATACGCCACTGGCTATCTAAAATCGGAGCACGGCGTCCACCGGCTGATTCGTCTGTCTCCCTTTGATGCCGACCACGCACGCCATACCTCGTTTGCCCTGGTGGAGGTAATGCCGGAAGCTGAGGCTGATGTAGACCTTGAAATGAAACCGGATGAATTGAAGATAGACACCTTCCGCTCCAGCGGGCCCGGTGGCCAGCACATGCAGAAAACGAGCAGCGCCGTCCGTATAACCCATCTACCCACCGGCCTGGTGGTTACCAGTCAGAGCGAGCGCTCCCAGTATCAGAACAAGGAGATTGCTTTAAAGATACTATCCGCCCGTCTGCTGAAGGTGGAACTGGCCAAGAGAGAAGAGGAAAGGGCCAAACTAAAAGGCGGGCACGTTTCCGCCGGCTGGGGTAACCAGATAAGGAGCTACATACTGCATCCCTATAAGATGGTAAAAGACCACCGTACCGGTTTTGAGACAAGCGGCGCCGAGGCGGTGCTGGACGGTGACCTGGATAACCTGATAAACGCCTATCTGCGGTCTGACGTAGGCAGGGAAAATGCTTAAGAGACTATGCCGGCTCCTGCTGACGGGGGCACTCCTTGCCGCCGTGCTCAGCCCGGCTACGCTTCAGGCGCAGGACGGGATAACCGTCAGCAAGAATACGGCTGTTGTCGGTTTTCCCACCAGCATCGGTTTCAGTCTGGCTGCTGCAAGCGATAGCGAAATAACCGATATTCGCCTGCATTACACCACTAACCGGCAGTCCTTCGCCCAGGTTACCAGCGAGGTGTACATTGATTTTACCCGGGCCAGCAGTGTCGACATCTACTGGACCCTGGATATGGCTAGGCTGGGCGGCCTGCCCACGGGTATTACGATTGACTATTGGTGGACTCTGGCCAATGCTGATGGCAGCCGGTTGCAAACAGAAGCCATCCGCATCAACTACGATGACAACCGCTACGTTTGGAAAAGCCTGATCCAGGGGGATATCACCCTGTACTGGTATAATGGCGACCAGGCCTTCGCCGGGGAGCTGATGGGCGCCACCCAGGCGGCGCTGGTGAGGCTCCAGAAGGATACCGGCGCTCACCTGACGCAGGCGATAGACCTCTACATCTACGCCAGCGCAGAGGACCTGCGGGCCTCCATGATTAACTCCAGTGAATGGACGGGGGGAGTGGCCTTTACCCGCTACAACACCATTTCCATAGGCATAGCTTCCTATAACCTGGCCTGGGGAAAGAGGGCCATCATCCACGAGCTGGCCCATATGGTAACGCATCAGATGACCTTTAATCCTTACAGTACCATACCCACCTGGCTCAACGAAGGCCTCTCCATGTATGCCGAGGGGGATCTTGATTCTGTATATCGGACAGCATTGTTGAGGGCTATTGCAGGGGAAACCCTTATATCCGTACGCGGCCTGTCCAGCCCCTTTTCCGCCTTTACTACCCTATCATACCAGTCCTATGCGCAAAGCTACAGCCTGGTCAGCTTTCTCATCAGCGAGTATAGCGAGGACAGCATGTTCCAGCTTTTGGGCACCTTCAAGCAGGGCGCCAGCTACGATGACGCCTTCCTGAGCGTCTACGGCTTTAACCTGGACGACTTGAACGACCTGTGGCGTGATTATGTTTCGGCCAGGGATATGTATATGAACGTCACCCTCATCAGCCTTATAGTTCTGGTGACCGGTGGTTTTATAATAGCCGTTTTCTGGCTGTGGTGGAGGCCGCGACGTGTCTGATTCCTTTACCATTCATGACCTTCCCCAGGAAGAAAAGCCCCGCGAGAGGCTCCAGCGCTACGGCGCCGAGGCCCTTTCGGCGGCGGAGATACTGATCCTGAAGAGGCGGGGGCAGTTCTAGAACGATGAAAAGACTTACGCTTGTTTTAATGGTACTTATACTGCTGGCCGTGCCGTTTATGGCCAGCTGTACATCAGCGGGTACAACCCCAGGCCCCGATACAAGTGGTCAGGTACTTAACCTCTACTCACAGTCTCCCTTCAGCCTGGACCCGGCGCTGGCCGGCGATGTCACCTCAAACACCTTTGTCAACCTGATATTCAGTGGCCTGGTACGCCTTGATGACGATCTTCAGCCGGCGCCGGATATAGCCGAGAGCTGGCAGGTAAGCGCCGACGGGCTTGTTTATACCTTTTATCTGAGGCAGGATGTTACCTTTTTTGATGGCCGGCCGGTGACCGCTGACGGCTTCGTCTATTCCTGGAACCGGGCGGTCAGCCCGACCACCGGCTCCCAGACGGCAGCCACCTACCTGGGCGATATTGTCGGCGTTGATGAAGTGCTGACCGGCCAGGCCCAGGAGATAAGCGGTTTGTGCGTTATCAATGACTATACGCTCCAGGTAACCATTGCCCAACCCCTGTCTTACTTTCTTTCCAAGATGGCCTATGTCACCAGCTTCGTTGTTGACAGGGAAAACGTGGCGTCGGGTTCTGACTGGTGGCGCAACCCCAACGGTACGGGATTATTCAAGCTGGCGGAGTGGCAGGACAACCTTTACATAACGCTGGAAAGAAACGAGCTTTACTACGGCCAGACCACCGGGTTGGACAATGTGGTTTTCTACCTGCCCGGACAGGGGCGGCCGATGGACCTGTATGAAAGGGGCTTGATAGACGTAAGCCCCGTCTACACCAGCTATATAGAGAAAGCCAGGGACGAGGATGGCCCCTTTTCCCAGGGATTGACCGTGGCGCCTGAGCTTAGCTTCTACTACCTTGGCTTCAACACCGCTGAGGCCCCCTTTGACGATGTTGACATCCGCCGCGCTTTCTCCCTGGCGCTGGACAGGAACAAGCTGGCTTCGCTTGTCTATAAGGACACGGTAGGGCCGGCGGCCGGCATCCTACCGCCGGGGATACCCGGCTACAACGAGACACTCAATGGCACTGCCTGTGATGCCGAACTTGCCCTAGAGCTGATTACCGGCTCCTCTTACGGCAATGTGGCCAACCTGCCGCCGATAACGCTGACGGCCATGGGCTGGGGAGGGCTGATTGCCCAGGAGCTGGAGGCCGTCGTCAGCCAGTGGCGCGAGAACCTTGGAGTTGAGGTAACGATAAGGCAGATTGAGCCGGAGAGATACCTATACCACCTCCAAGAGGAAAAAGACGAGTTGTTCTTTACCGGTTGGATTGCCGACTACCCCCATCCACAGAACTTTCTGGAGGTGCTTTTCTATAGCGGGGCCGACCATAACTACGGCGATTACTCCAGCCCGGAGGTTGATTTCCTGCTGGAGACGGCCGCCATAGCTACCGATATGGAGTGGAGCCTGAAGCTTTACCGGCAAGCCGAAGAGAAGATTCTGGAAGACTTCGCCTGCTGGCCCGCCTGGACCGGCCAGAGCTATACGCTGGTGAGGAGCTATGTCAAGGGTTTCGAGTTGAGCCCGTTAAGCCAGCCGATTCTCACCGGTGTTACCATTGAGGCGCACTAGCCGGTTGCCGCTTCATCACCAGCCCACTCCAGTGAAAGTTTCACCTTTTCGGGCGGGTGCTCGCCAATAGCCTGCCGCTGGATGTAAACGCCGCTGATCGCCGGATCGTTATTAGCAGCCTCATGGCTGCGGTAGAGGTAGTAGGCCGTCGGCTTGCACAGGTGTTCCCTGTCCAGAGTGAGGGTGCTTTGTAATTTGCCCATAAGCCTCTCCTTCGTCAGTGAATGGCGGAGGGGGTGGGATTCGAACCCACGGTCCTCTTGCGAGGACAACGGTTTTCAAGACCGTCACCATAGGCCACTCGGACACCCCTCCGGAGCGCTGGGCCACTAGTATTATAGCAGAAGACTGGGCCTGCGTTGACACGACTTCGGCGGAATACCTATAATGGCGGCTAACTGAATAACGGAGGTAACAGCAATGGAATGGAGCGAGATACTCGTAATCGTGGTGGTGATCTGGGCAGTGATACATACCTTTGTGGATTATAAAATGAGCCAGAGGTTAGATAAGCTGGAGAAGGAGATAAGCGCCCACAAGCACTAAACGGCTTTTCAACTGATTACTTTTTGCCCCATAAAGGGCTGCAGGGCTT
>DAOUZU010000109.1 GCA_030665535.1 Dehalococcoidia bacterium | reverse complement strand
GGTAAAAAAGGAAAAGTTCACCGTATCCGGAGACCAGCTGGTGAGCAAGGTAAAGCATCTCATCAAGGAAGGCAACATCAGGCGGGTGCGCATCCGGCACAAGGACAAGACGCTGATTGACATCCCGCTCGCCGTCGGCGCTCCGGTGGCCGCTGTCGGCATAATAGCCCTTCCCGTGCTGGCGGCCATTGGCGCCCTGGCGGCGCTGCTCTCCGAGGCCACCATTGAAGTGGAGAGAGTGGAAAAGAAGGCGGCGCCGGCCAAGAAGAGCGCCGCCGCTAAGCCAGCCAAGAAAAGCTAGCTGGTGAAGGGCGGCTATGTTCTCTTAATCAACCTGCCCCGGGCCCAGAATGTTCCTGTGGGTAGCCTGGGCAGCATTCGCTTTGCGGTTGGCGGTTACGCCTATGTCGGCTCAGCCCTGGGTGGGCTTGAGGCCAGAATAAGGCGTCACCTCAGGACGGCCAAAAAGAAACACTGGCACATTGACTACCTCTTGGAGAGGGCGCCGGTCACCCGTATAATAATGGCCGAGAGCGGCCAGAGGCTGGAGTGCCGCCTGGCCGCCCGGCTCGGCAGCCGGTTTGAGGCTGTCCCCGGCTTCGGCTCAAGCGATTGCCGCTGTCCCGGCCACCTCTTCTTCGCCCCTTCCCCGGAGGAGTTGGAAGCAGCCGTCAGGCAGGCCTTCGGCGGGCTCGGCCTGGAGGTAGTGGATTTGGTGGGTACGGGCGATATTGCTATAATAAGATAAATATAATGGAGGCGGATTTGAAGAGACTGACCCTGATGATACTATCGACGGCGCTGGTTTTAGGTGTCATGGCGGCGGGCTGCCCGGCGGCCACCGATGATTCACCAAACAGCACCGGCCAGATAATTGAGGACATCAGCCCCCAGGCGGCCCTTGACCTCATCCAGAAGAACGAGGGCAACGCCGGTTTTATAATCCTTGACGTACGCACCCCCGCGGAGTACGCCGAGGGCCACATTGCGGGAGCCATCAACATAGACTTCTATTCCTCTGAGTTTGAGGAAACGGTGAAAGCCCTGGACAGGGACGATACCTATTTTATCTACTGCGGCACCGGAAACCGCTCCGGTCAGGCCAGAAACCTGATGGAGGGGTTGGGCTTTGCCGTGGTCTATAACCTGTCCGGCGGCATCAACGCCTGGCAGGATGCCGGGTTGGCCACGGTTCAGGACTGAAGCGGTTAACCCCAATCATCCCCCTCTGCTATAATTAGGCCATGGATAAGAGTCCCCTGGTGCTCTTTGACGCCAGCGCCCTGGTGCATCGGGCCTATCATGCCTTTGCCGCCGCCAAGCCGCTGACGGTCTCCAAGACCGGCGAGGTCACCAGCGCCGTCTACGGCTTCGCCAACATGCTTCTCAAGGTGCTCGGCGAGCTTAAACCCGGCTGCTACGCCATGGCCTTCGACATGAAGGGGCCCACCTTCCGCCACGAGCTGTACGACCAGTACAAGGCCCACCGCAAGGCCACTCCCGAGGAGCTGATAGGCCAGCTGGGGCGGGTGAGGCAGCTGGTCGAGGCCTTCAACATCCCCATCTTTGAGCTAAGAGGCTATGAGGCCGACGACATCCTGGGCGCCCTTGCCCGCCAGGCCAGCAAGCAGGGCCTGGCGGTGATAATCGTCACCGGTGATGCCGATATGATGCAACTGGTGACGCCTAGCGTTAAGGTACTCTACCCCAAGCGGGGGGGCGCCTTCTCCGATACCATGCTCTACGATGAAGCCGCTGTGGAGGAGAAGTACGGCGTCGCCCCGGCCCACATAGCCGACCTCAAGGCCCTGGTCGGCGACAGCTCAGACAACATCCCCGGCGTGCTCGGCATCGGCCAGAAGACGGGCGTCAAGCTCATCCAGCAGTTCGGCTCGATAGACGGTATATACGCCCGTATAGACGAGGTTACCCCGGAAAAACTCAAGGACAAACTCAGACAGAACGAAGCGGCCGCCCGTCAGAGCAAGAAGCTGGCCACCATTGTCACGCTGCTGCCGATTGACCTGAAACTCGACGACTGCCGGGTGAGCAACTTTGACCGCCAGAAGGTGACCGACCTCTTCCGCGAGCTTGAGTTCGGCAGCCTGCTGCCTCGGCTGCCTCAGATGGAGATGGCCGTTCCCGGCGGTGGCCCCAAACCCGCTACCGCCGCGCCGGAGCGTGAGTTCCACGTTGTGGATGACGAAAAGGCATTGAACAAACTGGTCACCCGCCTTAAGAAGGCCGGCGCCTTCGCCTTTGATACGGAGACTACCGGCCTGGACACCATGACGGCCCAACTGGTGGGCATCTCCCTTTCGCCGGCCCCCGGCGAGGCCTACTACATACCGGTGGGGCATGTAGGCTGGGGGGAGGTAAGGCAGCTTGATCTCAAACAGGTCATAGGCGCCCTCAAACCCCTCTTTGCCGACGAGAAGCTGGCCAAGACGGCCCACAATGCCAAATACGATATCACCATAGTGGCCGAGCACGGCATGGAGGTCAACAACCTTGTCTTTGACACCATGCTGGCCGCTTACCTGCTGGGGGAGAAGTCAATCTCATTAAAGGCGCTGTCCTTCAGCCGGCTGGGCATTGAGTGCCAGACGATAAGTGAGTTGATCGGCAAAGGGGCCAAGCAGATTTCCATGTCCCAGGTGGAGATAGCCCGGGCCGCCGAGTACGCCTGCAACGATGCCGACATCACCGGCCGGCTGGCCGGGCTGCTTGGGCCGGATCTAAAACGGGCGGAGCTGTGGTCGCTGTTCGCCGATGTCGAGCTACCCCTGGTGCCTGTGCTGGTGGCTATGGAGCGAAACGGTATCGCCCTGAACACCGAACTCCTAAACGAGATGTCCCAGCGGCTGGGGAAGCAGCTTCTCAAGCTGGAAGGGGACATCTACGACCACGCTGGCCACCCCTTCAACATAAACTCCCCCCGGCAGCTGGGCCCCGTTCTTTTTGAAGAGCTGGGCCTCCCCGCCGCCCGCAAGACGAAGATCGGTTACTCCACGGACGCTTCAGTGCTGGAAGGACTTAAGGATGCCCATCCTGTCATAGCCCTTATCCTGGACTATCGCCAGCTGGCCAAGCTGAAGTCCACCTATATAGATGCCCTGCCCGCCCTGGTCAATTCCAGAACGAAGCGGCTGCACACCAGCTTCAACCAGACGCGGACGGCCACCGGCCGCCTGTCCTCCAGCGAGCCTAACTTGCAGAACATCCCCATCCGCGGCGAACTGGGCCGGGAGATAAGGACGGCCTTCGTCGCCCCCGAGGGTTCCCAACTGCTGGCCGGGGACTACTCACAGATTGACCTGCGCGTGCTGGCCCACCTCTCCGCCGACCCCGGCCTGGTGGACGCCTTCCGCGCGGACGAGGACATTCACGCCGCCACCGCCGTCAGCCTCTTCGGCGATAAAGTAACCGAGGTGACTGCGGATATGCGCCGTCTGGCCAAGACGGTCAATTTCGGCGTTATCTACGGCATGAGCGG
>DAOUZU010000112.1 GCA_030665535.1 Dehalococcoidia bacterium | reverse complement strand
TAAAGGCAAAGGTAGCACCACAGTCAACACATTGGAGTGATTTCTCTGTGTAACTCACTGGATGACCTCCTCTCTTCTAAGTAGTTGGTTAGAGCTATGGTCATCCAGGACTTGAGCATTCTAGGGGTGAATCGTGTGTATTGAACCAAGTTAATTGACAACCTTACTAAACCACCGAGCGTATTATACACAAAAATAGTCAACTACGCAACCTCGGCTTTTCTGCTGCTGGCTGCGAGAGCAACCAGGCCATTAAAGGCCTAGCCGCTGAGCTCAACGGACAGCTTGGCCGGGTCGATAATCGGTGCCTTACAGGTGTAGTCCCGGCATACGTATACGGCGGGCTTGCCGTCCACCATAGCCCTATCTTCAAAGAGCGACAACTCCGCCGGTGCCGTGTCGCCAGGGTCACGGGCGGCGGTCACCTTGCCGGGCAGCCAGGTGGAACAGATGGTCTTCAGCAACTCCCCTGCCGCCGGGTCGTCCCTGGGGCCGATTATGGCTATCTCCATAGGCCGGGAGAGGTAGAAGTCCAGGGCACTAAGCCAGTTGGCGAAGCCCAGCGGGTAGCGCTGCATAAGCTCCCGCACCGACCTGAGCGACTGCACCGCCAGCCGCCGCCACTCCTGGTTGCCGGTCAGGCGAGAAAGCTTGAGCAGGGCCATCGACGCTGCCGAGCCAGCCGACGGAAACACGCCGTCATATGTACTCCGGGGCCGGACAAACAACTCCTCTTGTCCCCGGCCGGTATCGTAGAAGGTTTCCTCCTTTTTATCCCAGAACTCGTCCACCATTACCCCGGCCAATTTTATGGCCTGTGTCAGCCACCGGCCAGCGAATGTTACCAGATGCAGACTCAGCAGCCCCTCTATCACCATGGCGTAGTCATCCAGGTAGCCGTCAATCCTGGCCTCGCCATCCTTGTAGCTATGATTCAGGCGACCGTCGCTTATCATTGTATCAAGCAGAAAGCGGCCGTTGGCGGTGGCCGCCGCCAGGTAGTCCGGGCGGTTCAGGGCGCAGGCGGCCTCGGCCAGACTGGCCAGCATCAGCCCGTTCCAGGAGGCCAGCACCTTCTCGTCCCGCCCCGGCCTGACCCTCTGCTGCCGCTTCTCCAGCAACACCACCCTAGCTTTTTCGATCAATTCCGCTTTAGCTTTATCAGCCGCTACGTGCAGGATATTACGCTCGTCAAAGTTACCCTTCTCGGTAACGCCATAATATTCTATGACTTCCTTGCTGTTCACCTCACCGACAGCCTCGGTAATTTCCTTGGGTGTCCACAGGTAGTACGTACCCTCGGTGCCCTCTGTGTCTGCGTCCTGGGCGCTGTAGAAACCGCCCTTAGCGTCCGTCATTTCCCGGAGGACATAGTCCAGGGTCTCGGTGGCGATGGAGCGGAACAGACCGTCGCCCGTAACCAGGTAGGCGTGGAGATAGACCTGACTGAGCTGGGCGTTGTCGTAGAGCATCTTCTCGAAGTGGGGCACCTGCCAATGGCCGTCCGTGGCGTAGCGGTGAAAGCCGCCACCTATCTGGTCGTAGATGCCACCCCGGGCCATCTTCTCCAAGCTATGCGTTACCACCTCCAGGGCGGTTTCATCCCGGTGACGGTGATAATATCGCAACAGGTAATCCAGCGCCAGCGGCTGGGGGAACTTGGGGGCAGTGCCAAAACCGCCGTTTGAGCTATCGTAATCCTTTTTAAGGCTGAGATAGGCCTTGACCAGCAAATCCACCACCAGCGGCTGGGTGTCAGCGATGATGGGTTTTGACATTGTCTCCTTGAGTTTCTGGGCCGTGGCCTCTATATCCTGGCGGCGCTGGTGATAGGCCTCGGCGGCGGCTTCCAGGACGCGGGGTAGTCCGGGCATACCATCCCTGTCCTCCGGCGGGAAGTAGGTACCGCCGTAGAAGGGCTTGCCTTCCGGGGTCAGAAAGACGGTCAGTGGCCAACCGCCGTGTCCGGTCAACGTCTGGACAGCCTCCATATAGACAGTGTCGATATCGGGGCGTTCCTCCCTGTCCACCTTGATATTTATGAATTTTTCGTTCATTAAGGCGGCTATGGCCTCGTTCTCAAAGGACTGGTGGGCCATGACATGACACCAGTGACAGGCGGAGTAGCCGATACTGAGCAGTATGGGCTTATCCTCCTTGCGGGCGCGCTCCAAGGCCTCCTCCCCCCAGGCATACCAGTCCACCGGGTTATCGGCGTGCTGTAACAGATAGGGGCTGGTCTCTTTGGCCAATTGGTTGGGCATTTTATCTCTCCTCTCAGGGCAAGCCGGCTTCAAGCAAGCCCCTGATATCGCTTCTGGTTCTGAGCATATCCTCCCAGATGTCTCCCGTCTCTGCCAGGCGCTCCGGCATATTCAGGACGGTGAAGTCCGTAGGGTAGACCTTGCCCAGTTCTTCCCACTTAAGCAGCCGCGAGACCGTGGCCGCCGCCGTGGGGCGGGGCAAGTAGACGGAGGCCAGCGTCTTGCCCCAGGCGTTCTGATTATAATCCACGAATACCTTGCCCCGGCGCTTCGCCACCGACCATTTGAGGGTTATCTCCCTTTACCCGTATTCCCGCCGTCAGGTATCAGATAAGCCTGAATACTACCACGCCATCAGCCGTTTTACCAGGCATTTGCCCGGCGCGCAGCCTGTCACTGTAAAACGCTCCCTGCCCGGCTGCCGGCTCCATAGTACATTAGTCCTCTTACTAATGACTTGCCAAACCAGTACCTTATGGGGGTTGTACCCGGTTGAAAGTAATCGCATATTAGTAATTAGTCATAGACAGGCGTCATCACGGGAACGCCACTACGCATACAGGAGACAACGAAAAGGCAATGATAATAACAGAAAACAGCGAAGAGAGATTGCCGGCCAGACTGCTGGACGTGGACGAAGTGGCCCACTTCCTGGGGGTGCATGCCAGCACCGTCAGGCGATGGGAAAAAAAGGGGCTTCTGAAGTCACACTCCATCGGGCTGCGCCGTAACCTCAGGTTCCGGCAGGATGATATCCTGAACTTCATTAACAGTAAGCAAGCGCCAGCAGCATAGCGCAATCCTAATTACAGGGGGTGAACGAAAATGGCAGAAGCTAGTAAAGGCGTCAGAGAAGGGGCCGAAGAGGCCGCTCGTATCATTGACGAGTACAAGAGCAGGCTGACGAAGGTTATTGAAGGGGAGGGGGAGAAGGTAAAGCAAGCGGCCGAAGGCGAGGCCAAGGTCATAATCGCCCG